>JBBQUN010000140.1:0-11925 GCA_038212405.1 Acidimicrobiales bacterium
TGCATCGGGGAATTCGTCCGCGGCACCAGCGAACTCCGAAAGCAGTAGCACCCCGGAGTCGTCGATCCGTGAGGCAACGAACTCCTTGGCCACCAAGTTCATGCCGTCCTGGTACGGCGTGACCGCCATGACATCGGCGGCCAGATAGAGGGGGACGAGCGCTTCGAACGGCAACGTCGTATGGAGGTAATGGACGACGGGTCGGCTGAGTGAGGAGTAATCGCCGTTGATCTGTCCGACCAAACGCTCGATCTCGAATCGCGTGTCCTCGTAGCCAGGGACGTTGTCTCGACTCGGCGTGGCGATCTGGACGAACAGAACGTCACCCGGGTCGAGTTCACCGTCCTTGAGGAGTTCGCAGAACGCCTTCAGTCGAGCATCGATGCCCTTGGTGTAGTCGAGACGATCAACTCCCAGAATCACGACTCGCGGGTCGCCAACCGACGCTCGGAACTCCCTCGGCGCGTTGGTGTCGAGCGCTGCGGTAGCCAGGGCCTCGACTATTTCGACATCGATCGAGATCGGGTGGGTGGCGATCGTGACCGAGCGTCCGTCGTATTCGATCGTGGTCGAGTCGCCGACGTTCTCTTCGGGCACATCGGCAATGCGAGCGGCCAACGCCAGGAAGTTCCTCGCGTCGGTTCGCGTCTGGAAGCCGACGACGTCGGCAGCCAGGAGGCCTTTCGTGATCTCGGCCCGCCAAGGCAAGCGCATGATCAGCTGTGACGGTGGAAACGAGGTGTGAAGGAAGAATCCGATACGAACATCGGGGCGGACCGCGCGAACCATCGCCGGCACCAGTTGCAGGTGGTAGTCGTGGACCCAGAGGGTCCCGCCGGGTGCCGTCGTCTCGATGGCCCGCTGGGCGAATCGTTCGTTCACGGTCCGATAGGCATGCCACCAGGATCGCTTGAACTGGGTCGGGAGCAGTCCGTTGTGGTAGAGCGGCCACAGGGTGGCATTTGCGAACCCTTCGTAGTAGTTCCGGAGTTCGCTCGTCGAGAGCCCAATGGGGTGCAGCGTCATGTCCCCATGGGCGAACGAGTCGCTGGTCTCTGACTCTCCCGACCAACCGATCCAAGCTCCGGGCTGCCTCGCCATGACGGCGGCCATGGCCGTGACGAGTCCGCCAGGGCTGAGCTCCCACGAGTCGTCGTCGCGCCGCCGCACGGGTAGACGGTTGGCGGCAATCACCAGCTCATGCTGAATGGTGATACCGCCCATCGGCGTCGATACATCCGGGTTTGATGCCGGGTGAGGGGCGAACGAAGCTGAGGATGCGGACATGCTGTTCATTCCTCGGCGAGGGAGAGAAAGACGACGCCCAGCGGTGGAACGTCGAGGTTGATCGACTGGTACTGCCCGTGCGCCGGAATGGGCCGGGTTTCCCAACCGTGCGAATTGATGACGCCGCTTCCACCGAACCTCAGTTCATCGCTGTTGATGAGCTCGGTCCACCGTCCGGCCACCGGGACACCGAGGCGGTACTCGTGCAACACCGAAGGGGTCGCATTCGCCACCACCAGAACTGGTGGGTCGCCGGCGTTGCCCCGCCGCAGGAAGGCGAAGAGGCTGTTGGGAGCGTCGTTGCCCTCGATCCATGCAAACCCAGACGACTCGCAGTCCTTGCGATGAAGGGCTGGATGTGTTCGGTAGCAATCATTGAGCGCTGCGACCCAGCGCCGTATTCCGGCATGGCCGGGTTCGTCATGAAGCGACCAGTCGAGATTGGCCTCGTGATTCCATTCGCTGAGTGTGGCCAGTTCATCGCCCATGAACAAGAGCTTCTTGCCCGGCTGGGCCCACTGCCAGCCGTACAGCAGTCGAAGGTTGGCAAAGCGTTGCCAGTCATCGCCTGGCATCTTGGCGAGGAGAGAGCCCTTGCCGTGCACCACCTCGTCGTGGGAGAGCGGCAGGGTCGAGTTCTCGGCAAATGCGTAGACGCTGCGAAACGTCAGCTCACTGTGATGATGGCGCCGGTGAATGGCGTCGCGCTGGATGTACTGGAGCGTGTCGTGCATCCAGCCCATGTCCCACTTGTATCCGAAACCGAGACCGCCGATGTCGGTTGGTCGGCTGACCATTGGCCAGGCCGTCGATTCCTCGGCGAAGGTGTGCACGTCGGGGAACTCTTCGTAGATGGCGTTATTGAGTGCACGAAGGAACCCGATGGCCTCGAGGTTTTCGCGACCGCCGTACTCGTTCGGGATCCACTCGCCGTCGTCTCGCGAGTAGTCGAGGTAGAGCATCGACGCGACGGCGTCGACTCGTATTCCGTCGACGTGGTAGCGATCGAGCCAGCTCATCGCCGAAGACAACAGGAATGATCTCACCTCGTTGCGGCCGTAGTTGAAGATGGCGCTGTTCCAGTCGGGGTGGAAACCCTGCCGGGGATCGGCGTGCTCGAACAGGTGCGTTCCGTCGAACTTGGCAAGTGCGAAGGTGTCGGTCGGGAAGTGGGAGGGCACCCAATCGAGGATCACACCGATTCCGCGCTGATGGAGGCGGTCGATCATTTCCATCAGGTCGGTCGGTGTTCCGTAGCGAGCGGTCGGGGCGAAGTATCCGGTGGTCTGGTATCCCCAAGAGCCGTAGAACGGATGCTCCATGATGGGCAGCAATTCGACGTGGGTGAACCCATGCGCCACGCAGTGATCAGCCAACGGCTCGGCAAGGTCGACGTAGTTCGGGAAGCGACGGCTCGGGTCGAGGTGCCGACCCCATGACCCCAGATGCACCTCGTAGATCGACACCGGAGCATCGAGAGCAATGGCGTCTCGGCGTCTCGACATCCACTCGTCGTCTTGCCAATCGTGGTCGAGGTAGGCGATCACTGAAGACGTGCCCGGCGGTTCCTCGCTCTCGGCTGCGAACGGGTCGGCCCGTTCGGATCGTTTCCCCTCGGCATCGATCAAGGCGAACTTGTACCGCTGTCCGACATGGGCATCGTCGATTCGCCCAGACCAGATGCCGCTGGAACCGACCGGATCGAGTTCGTGCTCGGCCCACTCGGTTGCATCGCCGATGAAGCTGGCCTGTTGAGCGTTCGGTGCCCAGACCGCAGCATGGAGTTGTCCATCGACGAAATGGACGCCGAGGTGGCAATGCAGCCAACGATGGCTGCCCTCGGAGAAGTAGTAGAGGTCCTGTTCGCCGAGCGGCATGGTCTCTTCCTGCGGCATGGTCCCTTCCTGCGGTGCGGTCTCTTCCTGCGGCATGGTCCCTTCCTGTGGTGCGGTCTCTTCCAGCGTCGCGTTCTCCTCGACGCTGCTGTCGGTGGTGGTCGACGTCTGGTTCATTGCTATTCCTGTCGTTGAAGATCGAGCAGTGCTTCGAGTGGGAAGCGAGCCCAGTCGGGGCGGCTATCCAGCTCGTATCGCACCTCGTACATGGCTTTCTCGATGAGGCACAGGCGGAGGAGGTCGGCCCGGTCGGCGGGGTCGGGTGGCAGAAGGTCGGAGCCGTCCATGGCCTCGAAGTACGACGAGACGAACGTGTCGGTCATCGTTCGTGACCACCATTGGGCCCATGCCTCGGCGTGGGGCCGATCGTGTTCCGACAACAGTCCACGTTCTTCCAGCTCCACGAGCGAGGCCGCCCGGGCGTAGTCGAAGGAACGGACGAGTCCGGCAAGGTCGACCAGCGGTGTGCGCTTGATACGTCGTTCTCCCAGTGCCCGCGCCGGTTCTCCTTCGAAGTCGATGAAGACGAAGTCGCGGCCCGTCCACAGCACCTGACCCAGGTGGAGGTCGCCATGGATCCGGATCCGGCGGGCCGGGATGAGTCGCCCTCGTAACCTGGCGAAGCTCCCGAGCAGCATGTTGGGTTCATCGACGATTGCTGCGATCGCTTCATCCACGGCCGTTGGGTCGTTGTTTTGGTGGTGAGTGCGCAGCCGGAGCAGCAGCTCTTTGGCCTGACCACGCAAGCTCTGGGAGAGCGAGCGCTGATAGTGAGCGCTGAACGGCTCGACCGTGAACGCAGTCTCGTCGGCCACGCGACCGTCGCGTTGCGTGGCGGCAGCGATGGATTCTCCGGCAAGAGCCCGATGGAGCTCGGCGGTTCGACGACCCAGGAGTTCGGCTGCGTCTTTCAAGCCGGCAAGCGGTCCGACAATCGCGTCGGGTAGGCCTTCGATACTCGCCCAGGCAGGATCAGAAAAGGCGGGATGGCGGCGGTCGGGCGCGGGAGGCGCGTCGGAGACGGCAAGCGCTGCTTCGAGGAACTGGTCCATACGGTCGCGTACCCAGGACCATGCGTCACCTTCGTTCTCGACGAGACCGTGCATGAGTACGAGCGTGGAGTTCCCGCCTTTTCTCTCGGTGCCGATGCTGAGCGATCCGAGCACCGGAGCGGCCTTGCCGGACTGGGCCCGTTGGGTGAGGAATCGCCCGATCTCGAGATCGGGATTTTCTCCGGGCCCAACTCGGCGTATCAGTTTGATGATGGCTGCCGAGCCGACGATGGCGGAGCTGTTGGACTGCTCCGTCGCCATGATGGTGACGTCGTCGGCGGTGACTCCAGTGAATGAGTGCCGACCAATGGGTTCGCCGACCAGGACGGTGTCGTCGCTGCGACGGGTTCGGCGGGAGCGGCACGCTTTGGCTATGGCGAGGACCGAGCGTTCGTCGACCATCGAATCAACCAGGAGGCGAGTGCCCGATCCATCACTGAGATCGGCGATCACCCCATGCGGACGAAACCGGCTGATGCTGGCGGCCGCTTCGCCACTGACCTCGGTCACGGGGATGCTGTAGAGGTCCTGTGATGCATCGCGATATTCGGTGGCCACCTGGAGGAGGGTGACGGGTCCGATACCCACCTGGTTCACGATCGAGATCGCACGGAGCGACTTCGACTTCCCGGCATACCAGCGCCGGTCCGACATGAACCGGTGCAAAGCGCCAGTGAGGACTTCGTTGTCGGCGCCCCAGTTCGTTCCGAGCTGGGGTAGTTCGTCGGCATGTGCGGCGCTGTGTGCCGCTTGGTGTTCGAGTTCGAACCAGAGGAACCCATGCGGCGCCAGTGTCAGGTAGTAGGGCAGTTCGCCGACTGGAGCAAACCGGCTGTGACCGAACAGTTCGACGGGAACGGCACCGAGATGATCCGACAGGTCGAGCTCGACGGCTTGGGCATGGCGAGAGAGGTTCGCCACGCAGAGGACGGGGTTGGTGTTCTCGCCGCTCTGGTCGGAACCATCATCGAGGGTCCGCAGATAGGCAAGCACTCGGCCGTTGCTGTGTTCGAGGAACTCGACCCCGCCTTCCCCGAGGACTCGGTTGCGTCGCCGGAGAGCGATGAGCTGCCGCATCCACCACAGCAACGACGATGGGTTCGCCGCCTGGGCCTCCACATTGACGTTCTCATAGTGATAGCCAGGCTCGGTGATCGGCGGCAGATACAGCCGCTGCGGGCTGGCCGAGGAGAAGCCGGCGTTGCGGTCCGGTGACCATTGCATCGGGGTTCGAACCCCGTCTCGGTCGCCCAGGTAGACATTGTCGCCCAGTCCCAGCTCATCGCCGTAGTAGATGACGGGCGTTCCGGGCAGCGAGAACAAGATGCTGTTCAGGAGTTCGATCTTGCGCCGGTCGTTGCCGAGGAGCGGAGCCAGACGGCGACGGATCCCGAGGTTGATGCGCATCCTGGGATCTTCGGCGTAGGTCCGCCATAGGTAGTCGCGCTCTTCGTCGGTGACCATCTCGAGGGTCAGCTCGTCGTGGTTGCGCAGGAACGTCGCCCACTGCGAACCGGCGGGCGGAACCGGCGTCTGCTCGAGAATGTCCTCGATCGGCAGGCGATTCTCGCTTTGAACGGCCATGAAGAGCCGGGGCATCAACGGGAAGTGGAAGTTCATGTGGCACTCGTCGCCGTCGCCGAAATACGCCGCGGCATCCTCGGGCCACTGGTTCGCTTCGGCCAAGAACATCCGACCGGGATACTTGGCCTCGGCGTGGGAGCGAAGAGAACGGAGAAACTCGTGCGTCTCGGGCAGGTTCTCGCAGTTCGTTCCCTCCCGCTCGAAGAGGTACGGAACGGCGTCGAGGCGCAGACCGTCGACGCCCATGTCGAGCCAGAAGTCCAGTACCGAGAAGATGGCGTCCTGGACGGCCGGATTGTCGAAATTCAAGTCGGGCTGGTGAGAGTAGAACCGATGCCAGTAGTAAGCGCCGGCGACCGGATCCCAGGTCCAGTTCGACGTTTCGAAATCGGAGAAGATGATGCGAGCGTCGGCGAACCGATCGGGCGTGTCGCTCCACACGTAGAAGTCTCGGTACTTCGAGCCCTTGGGTGCTCGGCGTGCGCGCTGGAACCATGCGTGCTGATCCGACGTGTGGTTGATGACCAGTTCGGTGATCACGCGAATGTTTCGCCGATGCGCTTCGTCCAGGAAGCGTCGAAAGTTTCGCATGGTGCCGTAGTCGGGATGGATGCTTCGGTAGTCGCTGGTGTCGTAGCCGTCGTCGCGCAGCGGGGAGGGATAGAACGGCAACAGCCACACGGCGGTGACGCCGAGGTCCTCCAAGTAGTCGAGCTTGTTGATCAGCCCGGGGAAGTCACCGATACCGTCGCCATCGGAATCGGCGAACGCCCGAACGTGCAGTTCGTAGAAGATGCCGCGGCGATACCAATCGGTCTCGGGACCGGTGCCGTCTTGTGATGCGGTTGATGAGTGATCGAGCAGGCTCATGAAGGGCTTTCTGCAGAAGGTCCATCGACGGTGAAGATGTGTGCGTTCAGACCGTCGCCGTCGAGTTCGACGTAGTTGGTTGGTCCGTGCCAGGTGAAGTGCTCGCCGCCCAGCTGATCGGTGAGGTGGTAGGTCGACTCATACGCCAGACTGATCGCAGCCCAGTCGACATCGACGATGCCGCCCTGCTGGGCCTCGTGGTCGGTGTTGACGACGACGAGCACGCCGCCGCTGGAGGTCGGGTTCGGCTTGGTGAAGCACACCAGGGCCGGGTTGGTGCAAGGGTGAAACCGCAGTCCCTCGAGATGCTGCAGGGCGGGCTGATCTCGGCGAATGGTGTTGAGAAGCGTGATGAAAGGGGCGAGTGAATGCGGTTGTTCGAGGTCCCAGTGCCGAGGCTGGTATTTCTCGGAGTCGAGGTATTCCTCGCTGCCGGCTCGGACTGGCGTGCGTTCGACGAGCTCGAAGGCAGGTCCGTAGATTCCCCAGAGTGGGGAGAGTGTTGCGGCGAGCACGGCGCGGGCAACGAAGGCCGAGCGGCCGCCATGTTGCAGCTCCTCGGTCAGAATGTCGGGAGTGTTCGGCCAGAAGTTCGGCCTGAGGTAGTCGATGGTTCGTTCGGCGAGGTCGATCCCATAGCTCTGGAGTTCCTCGCTCGTCTGCCGCCAGGTGAAGTAGGTGTAGGACTGTGTGAACCCGAGTTTGGCCAGCCTCTCCATGACTCTCGGCCGGGTGAATGCCTCGGCCAGAAAGATGACCTCGGGGTGGGCCTGGCGTGTCGTTGCGATGCACCATTCCCAGAAGGCGAAGGCTTTGGTGTGGGGGTTGTCGACCCGAAAGATCTGGATGCCGTGATCGATCCAGTGCCAGATGACGTTGCGCAGCTCATGCCAGAGTGCTTCCCAGTCCTCGGTTTCGAAGTCGAGCGGAACGATGTCCTCGTACCGTTTCGGCGGATTCTCGGCGTAGCGAATGGACCCGTCGGCCCGATGGCGGAACCATTGCGGGTTCGACTCGACCCATGGATGATCGGGGGCGCACTGGAATGCGATGTCGAGTGCTAGTTCCAGACCGCGGCTTTCGGCCTGGCTGACGAGACGCCGTAGATCATCGTCGTTTCCGAGAGCAGGATCGATCGAGCAGTGGCCCCCTGCCGAGCTGCCGATGGCCCAGGGGCTGCCTTTGTCCTGCGACTCGACGGTCGTCGAGTTGTTCGGCCCCTTGCGATTGACCTCACCGATGGGATGAATCGGTGGAAGGTAGACGACGTCGAATCCCATGCCGGCGGCGTGGTCGAGCTGACCTTCGAGGTCGTCCAGGCGCCCACCGGTTCGTGCGGCGTCGCGGTCCCAAATCGAACGGGGAAAGAACTCGTACCAAGCGCCGAAAAGGGCCAATGGTCGATCGACCCACACCGGCGCCATGACGCTCGACCGGCCCACGGGATGTCGCCGGCCATATCGGCGCATTGCTGCTTCCAGCTCGGGTTGGGTGAGCCACAAACCGATCGATGCGGTTGCGCACGCTTGGCGGGCATCAGCAAGGACTGAGGCGGCGTCTGCGTCGTCACCGGCAAGTGTTTCGGCGTGACGAAACATCGCTTCGGCATCCTGGAGCGTCAATGCGATCGTTGCGTCGAAATACTTCGCCCGGGACGTCTCTGTGGTGGAGCCGCCGGTGTCGGCCTCGAGTTCGGCTCTGAGCTTGTGTTTCCAGGCGGAGAAGTGATCCACCCAGCCCATGACCGACACGAAGTGCATGCCGATCTGTGAGGGCGTGAATTCGGCGCGGAACCGATCGTTTCCGATGGGCCGCATCGGAACCTCTTCCCAGTCGGCGTTCGAGTCGTGCCAGATCCAGCACGACGCGGCAGCGGGGTCGTGGCCGTCGGCGAAGACGTCGGCTTCGACGATCAGCGGAGAACCCTGGCTGGCCTTGGCGGCGAAACGACCTCCGTCGATGAGCGGGCGCGCCAATTCGACCACGACACGCGAGGGCCGTTCGGCGGGAAGTGAGGCTGCGTCGAATGCGGAGAATGTGGAGGCGGTGCCGGGCTGTTCTCCGGGTGGCAGCGGTGCTGTTCGGGGGACATCGAGGTTGATCACAGAGTCGCCGTACCCGACTCGTCGATCCGTAATCGTGAAATCGCAGTTGACCGGCGTGGGCGGGGCCCGGCGGGCGTTGTTCGTTGACGCGGTGTCCAGTGATGACGAGCCTTCGTGGAATTCGAGCCAGATGGGGGCGCGATGAGTCAGTGGCGATCTCGGGGACAAGACCTGGTTTGCGTCGTCGCTCGATGGGCACGTCGTCTGACGAGCCAACGAAAGAGGAGCACCGATGGCTGGCAACGGGGACGGCGATGCCACGATCGTCGAACGGTTCACCGGTCGGGTCTCCAGAACGCTCGGCCGCTCTGAAACCACTCGCCTTGCCGCACTCACGACGAAAGACGATCACCACCGAATGACCAACAATCGCACCGACGCATCGCACAGCGACACATCGCAGTCCGACACATCGCAGTCCGACACATCGCAGACCGGCACATCGCAGGCCGACACATGGAACGCCTCGATGCCGAGCAAGACTGACACAGGAGCGTCCACGGTTCCGGCCTTGGACGAAAGCGGCATCCGACGATTTTTTTCGGGAATCCCGCATTGGACAGCAGGAGCCGGACTCTCGCCGAGTGGCGCCGAATCCGTCGCCAATGAACTCGAGCAACTCGGAGAACTGCTACGGCGTCTCCCGATAGAACCGACCGAAACTGATGGACCGGATCCCGCAGCGTTCCCGCCACCGTCGGACCGGATAGCCGCTGCTGGCGCGACGATCGACAGTCAGATCCAGTCGATGACCGATGCCGAGATGTCGGCCGACATCGATGGTCGTTCGGTGGTCGACCACTGCCGACAGACCATGCAGGCGCTTCAGGATCTCGCAACGACCGAATGACGACCCGCACCCGGCAGCCATGATTGCTCTTCAGGCGGTCGGACAACTCACCCCAACCACTGACGCTTCCTCGGATACGCCCTCGGAACTCGATCTCATCGGCGATCTCGGTGATGCTGTCGGTGATTCGACGACCACCGACATCCTCGGGGCGCTCGGGATCCTCCTCGGTGCCATCATCATCGGACGCATCGTCAAGACCATCATCGTTCGGGTGCTCGACTCAGGGTCAACCGACCCGTTCATCGCCGACTTGCTCGGCCGCCTCGTTGCGTATGTGATCGTTGCCTTTGGAACGGTCTATGCCCTCGATCAAGTTGGGGTCGCCATCGGCCCGGTTCTCGGTGCGCTCGGTGTCATCGGTATCGCCGTTGCCTTCGCGCTCCAGTCCATCCTCGAGGACTTCGTTGCGGGCGTTCTGCTACAGGTACGCCGTCCGTTCAAGCGCGGCGATGAAATCGGCGTACTCGACGTAACGGGCACGATCTTGTCCGTCGATTCACGAACTCTGACCGTCCGAACGCCTGACGGAGAAACGGTGCGCCTCCCGAACTCCGAAGTGATCAAGAATCCCATCACCAACCTCACCCTGCGCGGCGCCCGGCGGACGACCGTGATCGTCGGTGTTGAGTACGGAACCGATGTTGCGAGCGCCTCGATGCTTATCCGAGATCGCGTGCAAGCGCTGGCATCGATTCGAAACCAACCGTCAACTGAGGTCGTTGCCGAACAGTTCGGCCCTTCCAGCATCGATCTCGCTGTCCGCTACTGGCATGGCGCCTCGATCGCCGAGATGTGGAACGCCCGTCACGAGGTCATCGTCGCCATTACCGAGGTGCTGGCGGAAAACGACATCACCATCCCGTTCCCACAGCAAACGTTGCACTTCCCGGTCGATCCCGCTTCCAGTGCGAAGATGGACTCGATGCCGGACCGGGACCCTCAGGAAGAGGATTGAGAAACAACTGATGCGGGTAAGCAACGGGAATGAATCAGGACCCGACAAACCACGACCCGACAAACCAGGACGCGACAAACCAGAACACGGCAAGCGGCGGCTCCGCCATGACGACGGTGTCGCAGGCAATCGATCGCCTCGAGCGGATGGGATTCGAGACGTTGCTCGAGATTGGTGAAGACGGCCGCATCGCTGCAGTCAAATCGCCGGATTCGTGGCCGGCCGACCAAGTCGACATCGTTCACACGTACCGATTCGAAGGACAATCCAACCCCGACGACGAAGCAATGGTCCTCGGAGTGGCCGCCCCTGGTGGGGTGCGGGGCGTGCTGACACTTCCGTATGGACCCGATATGTCTGGGCTGCAAGCCGATGCGGTGAGACAGCTGACCATTCGCGAAGACCGCTGAGGCAGCGGGCTACAGGCCCACCGCTGAGGTAGTGGGCTACAGGCCCACCTGATCAGCGTTCCTTCTTGGGGACCGAGTCCTTGGGGACCGAGTCGCTCGCATGGCCCCGGAGGTGCTCAGCAGTCTCGGCAGCGGCCGCCACTTCCTCGGTGTCTTCCGGCAACTCCTCGCCGTTCGCACCGATCCCGTCGGCTGGATCGTTCGCAGACTCGTGGGGGGTCCGATCCGACTCGAGCGTGAACTCATCGACTGGTTGAGCATCGGTGATGTCGAGCAGTATCTCATTGGCCTCCCCCGGATCGAGGTCGGCGGCGTTGGATGTCGGTTTGTTGGTCATAGCGGCGGTGTATCCCTTCACAGGTGTTGCAAACGGCGCACCCACGAATGGAAACGCCAGGAATGAAAGCGATGAAGCAGCCAAGGTGGTTGAGCGCTGTGTGGTTGAGCGCTGTGTGGTTGCGACCGCTTCGCTAGATGATTCTAGGCTCGGGTGGATCATTGGGAACCAGTGGCTCCGGTGGGTCGATCGGTGGTCGACCTGGCATCGGGCGAGGCTCCATCGGGTCGGGTCGCGGACCGATGGGATCAGGATCGATGGGCTGCGGATCGATCGGCGGTGTGCTTGGCAGTAGCGGATCAGGGGTCGACATTACGGCTCCTCGTGGCTGGTGATCTCCGAGGCGTACCCCGTGGCTCATCGTTCAAACCCACCAAACCGTCAGGACAGGAGTCGTTCAGCTCGCCCCGACTCAGCGTTCTGGTTCGATGTGCAGCGCGGCCTCCTCGGCGCTCAACTCACCGTCTTGGGGATCGAAAGCCTCAGCGAGCGTTTGCTCCTCGTCGTCGATGCCCCCAGGCCCACCCGCTTCCGGACGGCTGATCGCCCCTGCGACGAGGAGTCTGGTCTCGGTTCC
>JBBQUN010000141.1:0-11911 GCA_038212405.1 Acidimicrobiales bacterium
GATCCACCTCGTCATCCTCGAAATCCTGCTCCACCCCATCGTGTCGCTGGTCTTCCAAGCCGAACCCGCCGACCCCGACATCATGAGCCGACCACCCCGTCCCGCCGGTTATGCCCTCTCCGCCCGAGCACTGTGGCGCCCCTACACCATCGGCACCACCCTCGCCGTCGGCGTGACCGGTATCTACCTCGTCGCTCTGTCTCAGGACTGGCCAACCGAACAAGCAAGGGCGGTCGGCTTCGCCACCCTCCTCGCCGCACAGCCACTGCTCCTGCTCATCGAGCGCCGACCCGCAGTAGCCATCTGGCGGAGCCACCTCGATCTGACGTGGGAACTCGTCGCTGCCGTCACGGCGGTACTCATCACCATCACCGGCATTCTCTACATCGAACCTCTGGCCGACATCGCCCAGCTCGCCCCGTTCCCCGCTCGATGGTGGTCAGCAGTCCTGGCAGTCGCCGCCGTCTGCACCCTGTGGGCCGAACCCCTCAAACACCGGACGACCCGCAACTGATCCGGTCTTCGGACCGCAGTGGTGGGCAGATGGTGCGCAGGGACGTTCGACTCTGCTCACCGAGAGCGGCCTCGGCGAGCATGGAGCGCGGGTCGGCGCCTTTGGGCCGGAGTCGGATGGAACCATCGATGAGCCAAAATGCAGCGACGACCAACGGCACCCACGGATCATTCGCGCAGCGGACCGCGCCGACACGGCTCCTGCTGATCGAGGACGACGACACGATCGCCGAGCCGTTGATCACCGGCCTCGAGCGTGAGGGATTCGATGTGACCTGGGCGCCCGATGCCCGCGCCGCGCTCGAAGCCGAGCCACACGATTTCGTACTTCTCGACCTCGGTCTGCCCGACCTCGACGGCGCCGAAGTCGCGCGCCGGATCCGATCCCGCTCGACCGTCCCCATCATCGTGGTCACCGCCCGCGGAGAAGAACTCGACCGAGTGCTGCTGCTCGAGATGGGTGCCGACGACTACGTGGTGAAACCCTTCGGTTTGCGTGAACTGGTTGCACGGGTGCGGGCCGTACAACGACGGGTGACCCAAGCATGCGTTGGGGCATCCCCCATCACGACGTCGCTCGTGGCGCTTGGTCGCCTTGCGGTCGACCTTCGCACCCGTCGGGTGACCGTGGATGGCGTCGAGGTCGACCTGACCCCCAAAGAGTTCGATCTGTTGGCTCTTCTGGCCGGTGATCCGGGCGCAGTCTTCTCACGGGATCAGATCATGGAAGCGGTGTGGGACGAGCATTGGTGGGGGTCGACCAAGACCCTTGACGTGCACATCGCCGGTCTCCGCAAGAAGCTCGGTCTTTCGGGGTGGATCACCAATATTCGTGGTGTCGGATACCGGCTCGATCCCTCACCATGACCCGCCGCCTCGTGCTGACCTACCTGGCGATCGCGGTGGTCGGGCTGGCGGTGCTGGTGATCCCGTTGGGGCAGATCTTCGCCTCCCGCGAACGGGACCGGTTACGGTTCGACATCGAACGCGACGCGATCGTCGTGGCCAGCCTGGCCGAGGATGCCCTCGAGGCGGGCACGACACCGAACCTCGCCGCCCAACTCGACGGCTACGGATCCGGTGCTGGCCGGATCGTGGTCATCAACAACGAAGGTCTCAGTGTCTATGACACCGACACGACCGACATTCGGGATTTCTCCAGCAGACCCGAGATCATCGCCGCCCTCGATGGTCAACGAAGCGACGGCACCAGACCCAGCACCACCCTGGGCTACGACCTGATGTACGTTGCCGTCCCGGTGGCGTCGGGTGGAACGGTGCACGGCGTAGTGCGAATCACCTATCCGACATCGACCCTCGATGCGCGCATCACCGGGACGTGGCTCCGCCTCGGCGGGATCTCAGCGGTGGTGCTGATCACGATCACCGCCGTCGGCTGGTTTCTGGCCCGCAGTGTGACCCAACCGGTGGAGGCCGTACGCGACGCTGCGGCAGGTCTTGCTGCCGGTGATCTGACCCGGCGGGCCCCGACCGACAGTGGCCCACCCGAGCTACGCGAACTGGCGGCCACCTTCAACGCCACGGCAACGACCCTCGAGAACCTCCTGACGGCCCAGCGCGCCTTCGTCGCCGACGCATCCCACCAGCTCCGCACTCCGCTGACCGCGCTTCGGCTGCGGCTCGAGAACCTCGAGCCGGCCCTGGGAGAAGCCGACCAGCCCGGACTGAGCGCAGCGATCACCGAAACCGACCGGTTGGCTCGACTGGTCGATGGCCTCTTGACACTGGCCCGAAGCGACGCACAGCCGAAACCAACCCAGGTCGTCGATGTCGCAGCCATCATCGCCGACCGTCGAGCGCTATGGAGCCCGCAGGCAGCAGCGAACGACGTCACACTCACCATTGCCCCCGACATCGAAGGATCGGCAATGGCCGTCCCCGGAGCGCTCGAACAGATCCTCGACAACCTCATCGCCAACGCAGTCAACGCTTCACCATCAGGGACCACCATCACCATCGCCCTCGAACACGGCCCCACCCAACTCAGCCTGCACGTCATCGACGAGGGCCCCGGACTGGATCAACAGGCGCGCGCTCGAGCGTTCGACCGGTTCTGGCGGGCACCCGGCGCCAAGGGGAAGGGCTCGGGCCTCGGCCTGGCCATCGTCGCCGAACTCGCCGAGGCAAGCGGGGGTCACGCGAGCTTGCACGACGGCCCCGGTGGCGGCATCGACGCCCAAGTACTTCTCCCCAATGCCACCGCAGACGGCGCAACCGGCGAGTCCACCTCTCCTGTTCCCGATCGACCCGGAACCTTTACTCTGCGCTAACTCTCCCCTGGGATCCCGCTGGGAGAGCCCCTCCTATCTTGAAGAACAACCCCCCACACCATCTCTTCAAGGAGACCACAAATGAAGCCTCGCAAAGCCCTCATCACCTCCGCCGCCGTTGCCGCCACCATGATCACCGCCAGCACCGCCATGGCCCTCAACGGCGGGATCCTCGACACCAGCAGCAATGACGGCGTCGGCACCCTCAGCCCCGCCTCGACCATCACCACCGACCAGGCCACCACCATCGCCGCGACCGCCATCACGGTGCCACGAGCAACGACGATCCTCGCCAGCGACGCCCCCGCGACCACGACATCATCGGCTAGCACCGTCACCGGATCCTCCGACGATGACGATGACGATGACGATCAGTACGAGAACGACGCGTACGAATCCGATGACGAATCCGATGACGACTACGACGACGACGACGATCAGTACGAGAACGACGATCATGACGACTACGACGACGATGACGATCATGACGACGATCATGAGTACGAGGGCTACGACTCCGATGACTGATCGCGCCGCCAGTCGGATTTTGGTCACCGGGCTCAGCGTTGCTGCCACCCTGAGCCTCGCCACCGCCATGGCCAGCTCCCAAGAGAACGAGTCCCAACCAGCGGCAGCACCGGCCTCGGTCGAGGTCTTCGCTCTACCCGGCAGCGTCGCAGTGTCGGCAACCACCCAACCTGCACTGACCACCAGTCATGCAAGCTGAATCGACCTTCGATGCCATGGGATCCACGGTCCATCTCCTCGTGATCGGCCCCAACGCTGCCGCCGACCTCGACTGGGCGAGGGCACGCCTCCACGAACTCGAGATCCGCTGGACCCGGTTCTCACCCGATAGCGAACTCTCCCAACTCAACGCCAACGCCGGATACCCCACCATGGTCTCGGCCGACACGTACCGCCTCGTCGACACCGCCATCACCGCATGGGAACAAACCAACGGCCGTTACGACCCCACCCTCTACCGCGCCATCATCAACCTCGGCTACGACCGCACCTTCGCCGCTATCGGCCACCCGGCACGCGCCGCCACGCCGGCCAGGGGTGGCGCCATCGCCGCCATCGACCTCAACCCCGGACTCCACGCCATCACGCTGCCCACCGGAACCAGCCTCGACCCCGGCGGCATCGGCAAAGGACTCGCAGCCGACATCCTCGCCGAGGAACTCGTCGCTCGAGGCGCAGACGGTGCCATGGTCAACCTCGGCGGCGACATCCGCGTCATCGGCAGTCCCCCAGCTGACGCCACGGGCTGGACCATCAGCGTCGCCGACCCCTTCGACCCCGACCAAGAGCTCCTCCGCATCGAGATCCCCGCCGGTGCGGTCGCCACCAGCAGTCGGCTCGAACGCCAGTGGACCAACACCGCAGGCGAACGCCTCCACCATATCCTCGACCCCCACACGGGTGAGCCGGTCGACAACGACATCGCCGCCGTCACCGTGATCGCAGGCGAAGCATGGTGGGCCGAGGCGCTGACCAAGGCCATCTTCACCAACGGCGTCGACGGCGGCCTCGACCAACTCGCCAACGCCTCTGCCGTCATCGTCGACCGCAGCGGACACCGGCACGCCACTCCCGACCTCGAAAGCGCGCTCCGATGAACACCCAGTTCTGGTGGTACCTCTCCCGATCCTCGGGGATCGTCGCCTGGGCGCTGCTCACCGCATCGATGATCTGGGGTCTGTTGTTCACGACTCGCATCCTCAAAGGCCATCCCACCCCGAAGTGGCTCCTCGACCTGCACCGCCATCTCGGCGGGCTCGCCCTCGCCTTCACCGCACTCCATCTCGTCGCCCTCTGGGCCGACAGCTACGTCGAGTTCGGCATCGCCGATCTCTTCGTCCCGTTTGCCTCCGACTGGAAATCCGGACCGGTCGCCCTCGGCGTGATGGCGCTCTACCTTCTCGTCGCCGTCGAAGGCACCTCACTGGCCATGAAACGGCTACCCCGCAAGACCTGGCGCAACATCCACCTGGCCAGCTACGGGCTCTTCTGGATCGCGACCCTCCACGGCATCACCGCTGGCACCGACGCAACCCACCCTGCCTACTGGGCCGCCAATACGCTCGCCGCCGCAGCCGTCGTCTTCCTCACCGTCTATCGACTCCTCGCCGAACGAACCAGCCGAAGCGTCATCCCCAAACGCTCATCGGCTGCGAAACCGACATGGTGCCCGCCGTCGAGCAGGTGAGCGTGCACGTCCCAACGAGCCGCCGGCTCTGACGACTCGAGGATCCATTCGATCACCGCCGGATCTGGTAGCGACCTTGTCACTGTTCGTCCCACCACGCCAGCACACGCATGGCCCGCAACGTCGACCAGCGGCTCGCCCCGCGCTGTTCGAGCGCGAACCACGAGCGGCCGGGATACGGCCGATACATCGGCCACGTGCCATCAGTTCGTCTTGCCCGACGGACGATCTCGATCGCATCCTCGAGACGCTCATCACGGTCGGCTCCGGCGGCACGAAAGTGCTCCAGCCCGCGCATGATGTCGAAATGCCACTGGGGTGGGAACGGGAACCGTGCGAATGCTCGATCGACGACCTCACCGGTGCGGTGTGATCGGTGGAGGCGATGATCGAGGAAGAACTGCCGACCCGCCACCATCGCCGACGCAACGGGGATCGGTCCGCCCCGGCGCTCGTAAGCCAACAGCGCTTCCAACACCGTGATCGACGTGTGGAACGACCCATGGCTCGAGCCGCTGCGGATGGACTCGCAGTTCCAGCCGCCGTCGGCGAGCTGTTGGCCCACCAACCAGTCAACGGTGGTGTCCAGACGAGGGTCGTCGTGACCGAACGCCGCAGCCAATAACATCAGCATTGCGGTGATGCAGGTCTCGGGCTCCCGGATCGACTTGGCGAGGTTCAGGCCACCGTCGTACCAGCGCGCACCCTGCCAAAGCTGTCGACACCCGGCCACCGCCCGCGGATCACCCTGTTCCAGGCCGAGTCGCTCCAGCAGCAGCAGGGTGTAGGTCGTCGAGGTCCATTTCGGGCGGTACAGGGCGCCGGCCCAGCCACCATCCGCGTCCTGTACGGCGAGCAGTTGTGCACCCCACCCATCGGTCGCGACCCGAGCTCGCTCGACACTGACGAGATCCTGCGACCTACCGAGCAAGTCCCCCATCACCTGCCATCGCACCGATGGATCGCCCGACAACAGCCACGCGATGATCCGGTCCCGATCGGGATCGACCCCGACGACTGCCGGCGGACGCGCCGAGCCGGCCGAGCGCTGGTGTCGAGGTGGGCTTTGCGGCTTGGCCATTGGCTACCCGCTGTGCCGAGGCAACCTCGACCGGTCGACGCTCACCGCCAGTTGGGTTCGATTGCTGACACCCAGTTTGGCGAAGACGTGAGTCAGGTGGGACTTCACTGTCGCCGTCGACATCACGAGTTCGGTCGATATCTGTGCGTTGGTCCGTCCTGCGACGACGAGGTCGACGACGGCGGTCTCGGTTGGCGTCAGTGACGCGATGCCGTTCGATGGGCGGCGACGACCACCTCTGGTTCTCATCGCCAGCGCGAGAGCGCGGTCGAGATCGATCGCCTCGACCTGGGGCCCGGGCGCCAACCGAGAATTGGGTGCAAGAAGCTTCGAGTTGTACCCGAGCTCGGTGCGGGCGCGAGTGCAGGCTGCCTGTAGGGCGTTGGCTGACGTTGCGGAGCCCCGCCGGTGGGAAAGCTCGGCGACCGTTTCGAGAACGTCGATGGTCAGGAGGCGATGCCGATGCGCCCGGGCCTGGTCGAGGGCCGGATAGAGGTGGCGGCCAGCGCCGTCGAGGTCGTTTTCTCTGAGGCAGGTTTGGGCATGAAGGATCTGAAGCAGAATCTCGAACGAAGGGCAGGTTTCGGCGATCAAGCTGATCGCGAGTCGCGCTCGATCGAGGTTGTCGCGCACCTCCGCAAGTGAGAACCCGTTTCGCAGCTGGGCGGCTGCGGTGAGAAGGAGGAGTTCGGCGTCTTCGAGCGGCCCGCTACCGATCTCCGCTGCCGCACTGCCGATGGCCGCGGTGACGTCCCCGCTCATCAGGTGCACACCGAATGCTGCCCGCGCTCGAACCAGGTGGCCGTAGGCGTCGATCGGCGCTGCAAGCTTTTCGCTGATCATCTCGAGAGCGGCGAGGTCGCCCGAGTCGATGGCCATCACCGAACGAATTCCAAGAACGACCGACGTCATGACAGGCGAGTCAGTGGCCTCGGCGATCAACGACTGCGCCTGGCCCGGCCGACCCGACTTGTGGGCCATCAATGCCTCAGCCAGCAAGGCTCCCGTCGCCGCATAGGCGAGGCCGCCCTGTTCACACGCCCACTTTGTCGCCGTGCAGAAAGCCTCTGCGTCCTCGAAACAGCCCATCGTCGCTGCGATGAGCGCCGCCGTCGTTGCCGAGGCAACCACGATCCATCCGTCATCGGCCTGGCAGGCATCGTCCACCAAGCGACGTGCCGGACGCAGATCACCCACGGCAGTTGCCCGCTGTGCCGTGGTGCACGCCAACAGTCGTTCGAGGTGTGCATCGGCCGCTTCAGCCGCGATGCGGGCGGCGGCCCGCATCGCTTCGTCGAGCACCGGTCCCGAGTCGACCGGCGCCAAGATCGCAAGCCATCCAACCGCCTCGGCCCAATCGAGGTCCCGGTCGGTACGGGTAGCCACCCAGTCGCAGTAGTTGCGACGAACGGTTCCGTGCAGGCCGACTCCGAACGATGCGAAGGAGCGGTCAGCGAGGTGAGGATCGTGTCCCATCGCCCAGATCAACCCGGCGTGAAGATCGATGGCGAGCCGGTCGATCGACACCGGGTCCACGTTTTCGCCCCACATGTTCGCTTCGGCGCCCCGGCGAAGGAAGAAACGGGCGTGGCGCTCACGCGCTGCGGCAAGACCGTGGATTCCATCGCCAAAGTCGAGCGCGAACTTGCGAGCGACGAACGGCAGGCGATAGCTCTGCTCGCCGTCGAAATCGACGAGACCGTGATCGACCAAACGTGCAAGTGTCGCAACGACATCCTGTGCAGTTGGCCCTGGGCTTGCGACAACTCGAGCTGCTTCGAGATCGAACGCATGCGGAAACGCTCCGAGCGCAACGAAGACATCCCGTTCGGCTGGTTCGAGCAGATCGAAGCTCCATCGCAACGATGCATCGATCGAAGCCTGCCGCGACCCAACGTCCGCCGAATGTCTGCCGACGAGCACGTTCGAAGCCGCAACCGATGCCAACAGATCCGACGGCGACATCGCCCGTAGGTGACCGGCGGCAAGGATGAGGCCGAGCGGATTCCCATCCAGCAATCGACAGGTTTCGCCCACATCGGTCAAGGTTCGTTCATCCAAGCTCATGCTCGGGCGAACTTGGATCGCACGATCCAAGAAGAGGCGCAGTGCAGCGAACTCGGCCGGTCTCGACAGCGTGGCCTCGGCCGGTGGGCAGGCCAAACCGGAGAGCCGCCAGAGCCGCTCCCCGGCGAGCCCGAGGCTGTCGCGGCTCGTGGCAAGGATCCGAGCGGAATCGCATGTCGTTGCAATTTCTTCGACAATCGGAGCAATGAGCTTCGTCACGTGCTCGCAATTGTCGACGACGAGCAGCACCGGACCCCGGCGATCGATCGCTTCGATCATCGACGCATGAGACTGCACCGTCGGACCGAGAGCCCGAGCCCAGGCAACCGCAATGTCGTCAGCGGATGTCACCCAGCCCAAGTCGACCCACACGGCCGACGATTCGCCACCCGACGACCGCCAGCGTTCGAGCACATGACTCGCCACCATCGACTTTCCGACTCCGCCGGCACCGACCACGGTGACAAGCCGGCACGCCAGCGCCCGTTCGATCCCCTCGACGTCAGCGTCGCGACCGATCAGGTCCATCAACGGGCGCCGACCACTCGAGCCCGACCATTCTCGAGATGATCGACCCACCGCACCAGTCTGCCGCAATCATCGGCTACGAGCGTGAACAACGCACCTTCATCTCACCAACCGCGGTGCCCGAACCGTCGGCGAGCGTTGTGAACGTCGCCTGGTAGCGACCCGACAGGCCAACCAATTCGCCCGTGCCGGACCCGGCAACGACTTCCCCACGAGCAACGATCGGCTCGGGTGGATGACTATCGAAGGACGGCAGCCGAACGATGAAGGATCCGGTCCCACATCCTTCGATCGTGCCCGTGATGAGGTTGTAGGAACTGCCCGATGCCGCACCAGTGGCCGAGTCCAACATGAGCGTGCCGGTGGTGATGCTGGTTGCTTCGACACCGCCTGTGTAGGTCGACTCGGTCGTGTACGTCGCGATGCACCGCCCCCCTGCATCGCACTGGATCACACCGATCGCTGCCGGTGTGCTTACTGCACTCCACTCGACATTCACGTGCGGTGAGTGTGGTGAATCATGGCGCTGTGCCGCCGTCAACCCGACAGCACACAGGCTCATCACGAGCAGCACTGAAATCTTGTATCGCATCTCTACCCTCCATTGACTGGTCTTCTGAGTGTTCAGATGACCAGCCTGACGACGTCCATATCGCAAGACATCAACCAGAAGTCGTAGATCTCACGCCAGGACATCACCATTGGCGTCATGAACCTCAACCCCAGACCCGAGTCGAACTCGTCGTGTTGTTCTCCGAGTCGGCTGAGGAGGCCATCAAATCGGTCCGGCCCCTCTCTAACAAGATGCAGAACCGAGCGAGCGCTAGGGTTCGAGCATGCAAAATCTCAGCGGACAGGTCGCATGGATCACCGGAGCTGGAACCGGCATCGGCGAATCAGCTGCCCTCAAGCTCGCGACTGCAGGATGCAACGTCGTCGTGTCCGGTCGTCGACCGGAACCGCTCGACGCACTGGTGAGCCGAATCATCGCCGAAGGGGGCACCGCGTCGGCTGAACCGCTCGACGTCGCCGACAAGCACGCCGTTCACGCAACCGTTCAACGTATTCTCGAGGCCCATGGCCAGATCGACATCGGCGTGTTCAGTGCCGGCATCAATGTCCCTGATCGCAATTGGCCGGTGGTCTCGACCGATGACTGGGACGACGTCATCGCGATCGATCTGAGCGGCGCGTTCTACTGTTGCCACGCAGTACTTCCTTCAATGCGTGCGCGCGGCGAGGGGCTGATCATCAACGTGTCGTCGATGGCGGCCAAAGGCATCAGTGCGCTGACCGGCCCGGCCTACATCTCAGCAAAACATGCCATGAACGCCATGACGGCGAGCTTGCTGCTCGAAGAACGAAACAACGGCATCCGGGCCACCGTCATCTGTCCCGGTGAAGTGGCAACACCGATCCTCGACCAGCGACCGGTGCCGGTGAGCGACGAGGACAAGGCCCGGATCCTTCAGTCTGAAGATCTCGGGAACCTGGTCTTGTTCGTTGCCCAGCAGCCGCCTCACCTGACCTTGAACGAAATCCTGATCACACCGACCTACAACCGTTTCACTCCCTGAGGCCCACCACAGTGGGGACGAAACTGCCTGCTGCCACGCACCGGATCAGCTGATGGCACCGTCACTTCGCATCGGCCTCATGTACGACTGCCGGATCGACCCTCGGTCCGACATGACCATGCGCGACGTCTACGCCGCGACCATCGAAGAGCCGGGAACTGCTTGTCGGTCAGGTAGGCAACCGGACCGGTAGGGCCGGGATCAGCCACCAGCATTGCCCGCTGGTCGAGGTGATGGCCGAGCCAATACAGCCCGTTACCCATGAGGTCGCTGGTGGTGACGTTGCCCACCACCATCAACTGCACACACAGGCTCACGATCTCGAGATCGCTCAACCGGTCACCGCCCTCCTGGGCCCGCACCAGTTCCGAGATCAGGGCCCGGCGAAGTCGGTCACCATGATCCGTTGGTACTCGGCATCGACGATCGGATGGCCCACGGCTCGAAGTCGATCGTAGAACCGATGGGGGTGCTTTGAGCCGCCGCTGGATCGCCGTCGACGTGCCTTGCTGTCAGCGTGCGCCATGATCAGCCATCGGCGCCCTCCTCGTCGATGAACCACAGGCAGTCCGGCCCGGGGCGGCACCACTCCCCTCCCCACTGTGGCGCCAACGGCGCGAGCACGGGGAGGGCGGCACGTTCCATCACCGTGAGGCTGGGAGACTCGCCGTAGGGCAGGGGACAGCCGGTCTCCGCTAGCACAGGGTCGTCGAAGGCGACACCGAGTTCGGCCGGGACCGGCCAGACCGCCGACTCCCCGAGGGCGCATGTCCGGACGAGGAACTCCTCCTCACGGCTGTTGCGCACCTCCTCACCGGTGTCGAGCGTGTACACGATGTCCGTGGCGGTCACCCGGATGCCCGTCACTGGGTTCTCCTCCAAGCAGGATGTCGCGGCGTTCCATCACCGTCCGGATCTCGGCGATCTCCCCGTCCAGCTCGAACGTCACCGTGTCGCCCTCGATCCGCACCGCGACGCGCTCGGCGCCGTCGGCGCGGAGCGCGGCGAAGCCTCCTGGAATCGCGTCCGACCTCGCGTCGGCCCACTGCTCGGCCGTCGGCACCAGCGCGCCGTACACCCCATCATCCACGGCATGCAGATACGGCTCTCCGCAACTGGCAGTTCCCGCTCCAAGCAGTAGGACCACAACGACTCGCCATGTAGTCCGTACCCGTGCCATGGACAGCACCTCCTTCACGCCATCCTATTCATTATCCCAATCCGCACGAGGTGACTCGTCGATGCAGCCAGAACCAAAGGTCACGATCGCCCGGGCGGCCACGAGGGCGACGCACCGTCGAAGCCCACGACTGGGTCAACGCGACACGCCAAGAGCCAACGAGGCGGCCGCTTGGACGGGACTCAGGCGGTGGCCTCGATGAGCATTGCGATCTGCTCTTTGACGAAGCTGACGATTTCGGAGTCGCTCATCGCGGCGCCCAACCTGACCGCGTCGGCAAAGTCCGATTGTCCGAGTTCCGCTCGAAGGTGATCGATACTCTGCACGATCTGCTCGGCATCGGATGGTTCGAAGGGCATGGCGTGCGATGCGCCAACGGCGCTGAGTGCGCCATGAAGTACGGTCGCTGTGTCGAGAGCTCCTGCGTCGATGAGAATGGCCAGTACTCGCCGCAGCGAC
>JBBQUN010000142.1:0-11796 GCA_038212405.1 Acidimicrobiales bacterium
TCGAGGAACGGGGCGAACCGCTTCGTGGTGTCGCCGCGAGAATCGTCACCAACATGGAAGCCAGCTTGTCGGTACCAACCGCAACGAGCTTCCGAGAGATCCCCGCCAAACTGCTCGAGGTCAACCGCAAGATCCTCAACAACCACCTGGGTCGGGTCCGTGGCGGCAAGGTGAGCTTCACCCACATCATGGGGTACGCCATCGTTCGCGCCATTGTCGAGACCGTGCCGAACATGAACAGCGTCTATCTCGAGGGCGCCGACGGCAAGCCCCGCGTCATCAAAGGTGGACCGATCAACCTCGGTTTGGCTGTCGATCAGCAAAAGGCCGACGGCACCCGATCGCTCATCGTCCCCGTCATCAAAGACGCAGGCACGATGACCTTCGCCGACTTCGTTGCTGCCTACGAGGCCCTCATCAAGAAAGTTCGCGACAACAAGCTGACCGTCGACGACATGACCGGCGCCACGGTCAGCCTGACCAACGTCGGCACCATCGGCACCGTGCAGTCGGTGCCGCGACTCATGCCGGGTCAGGGCGCCATCATCGGTGTTGGTCGTATCGACTACCCGACGGCCTTCGAAGCAGCCGACAAGAAGGTCATTGCCCAGTTGGGCTTGTCGAAGGTCGTCAACATGACCTCGACCTATGACCACCGGATCATCCAGGGAGCAGAGTCGGGATCATTCCTCAAGCGCATCCATGAGCTCCTCATCGGCACCGACGATTTCTACAACGGCCTCTTCGCCGACGTCGGCGTGCCGTACACCGCCGTCACCTGGCTCGACGACCATGGAGCAACCGAAGCCGACGACACCGAAGGCCTCCACGCCAAGCAGATGGCAGTCAGCACGCTCGTCAATCAATACCGTGTGCGTGGCCACCTCATCGCCAACACCAACCCACTGGCCGACACCGCATCGGCGCTGCACCCTGAGCTCGACCCCGCCACGTTCGGTCTCACCATCTGGGACCTCGACCGCACCTTCCTCACCGGCATCCGCGACGGCGTCTACGCCTCGATCGGTGGCCAGGCGAAGCAGATGGCACTCGGCGACATCCTTGGCGTCTTGCGCGATGCCTATTGCCGCAGTATCGGCGTCGAATACATGCACATCGCCGACCCTGGCGAGAAACGCTGGATCCAGGAGCAGGTCGAGGGGCACCCGTACTCGATCACCCGTAAGCAACAGCACCATGTGCTCGAACGACTGACTGCTGCCGAGGCTCTCGAGAAGTTCCTTGCTGCCCGCTACGTCGGCCAGAAGCGATTCGGGCTCGAAGGTCTCGAGAGCACGATTCCCGTGCTCGACTCTCTGCTCACGCAGGCAGCCGACTCCAACCACACTCGAGCAGTACTGGGCATGGCACACCGCGGTCGTCTCAACGTGCTCGTGAACACCATGGGCAAGACCTACAACGATCTCTTCAAGGAGTTCGAGGGCGCGGTCAGTGAGGTGTCCATTCAGGGGTCGGGCGACGTCAAATACCACCTGGGTTTCCAGGGCACACACGAGAGCCCTTCAGGCAACGTCATCGAAACCGAACTCGCGCCGAACCCGTCTCACCTCGAAACCGTGGGTCCCGTCGTTGTCGGCATGGCCCGGGCCTACATGGACCAGGTCGAAGACGGCCGGTATCCCGTTCTGCCGATCTTGCTCCATGGCGACGCTGCCTTCGCCGGCCAAGGTGTGGTTCCCGAGACCCTCAACCTCTCACAGGTCAGGGGCTACAAGGTCGGTGGCACCATCCACGTCATCACCAACAATCAGTTGGGCTACACCACCGCACCGCACCATTCGCGCAGCTCGGAGTACTCAACCGACGTCGCAAAGATGGTGCAGGCACCGATCTTCCACGTCAACGCCGATGACCCCGAGGCTTGCGTGCGTGTTGCCGAACTTGCCTTCGCCTATCGCCAAGAGTTCCACAAGGACGTCGTCATCGACCTCATCGGCTATCGCCGTCATGGACACAACGAGGGCGATGATCCGAGCTACACCCAGCCGTTGATGTATCGCAAGATCGCCAACCGCCAGTCGGTGCGCACGCTCTACACCCAGAACCTCATCGATCGTGGCGACATCTCGGTTGCCGAGGCCGAGTCGGCGATGGACTACTTCCAAGACATCCTGCAAGGCGCGCTCGACGCCACACGTGAATCGGCGCCACCCGCCGGACTCCTGGCCAAACCGTCACCGCCTGCCATCGGTGTGCTCCCCCACATCGAAACCGGGGCGACTCGCGAACAGCTCGACCGTGTCTACGCCATCATGAGCCAGACGCCAGATGGATTCACCGTCCACCCCAAGCTTGCTCGGCAATTCGAGCAGCGCGACAAGATGTTCGAAAGTGGCGAGATCGATTGGGCGCTCGGCGAAGCCTTTGCCATCGGCACCTTGCTCGATCAAGGCTCGTCGGTCCGCCTTGCCGGCCAGGACTCGCGTCGTGGCACTTTCGCCCACCGCCATGCCACCCTGCATGACTACGAGAACGGCTCCGAATTCACGCCGCTGACCGAGGCGGGGCCCGACGGCACCGAATTCTGGATCTACGACTCCACGCTGTCGGAATACGCCGCTCTCGGGTTCGAATACGGCTACACCCTGGCGAACCCAGAGGCGTTGGTCATGTGGGAGGCGCAGTTCGGCGACTTCGTCAACGGCGCTCAGATCATCATCGACCAGTTTCTCGTTGCCGCCGAAGACAAGTGGAAGACCCGTTCGAGTCTCACGATGCTGCTGCCGCACGGCTACGAAGGCCAGGGACCAGAGCACTCTTCCGGCCGCCTCGAGCGCTTCTTGTTGTTGTGCGCCGAAGACAATATCCAGGTCGTCAACGCCACCACCGCCGCTCAATTCTTCCACCTGCTTCGCCGCCAGATCATGCGTGACACTCGCAAGCCATTGGTCGTGTTCACCCCGAAGTCCGGGTTGCGAGCCAAGTGGTCGCGAAGCCCGATCGAGGACATCCTCCAAGGCTCGTTCCAAGAAGTGCTCGACGACGCGGGGGCGCCGAAGGCCAAGACGGTCAAGCGTGTCATCTTTGCCAGCGGCAAGGTGGCGGCCGAAGCCGAAGCACATCGAGACGAGATCGGTGCAGCGGCTGCTGTCGTTCGTGTCGAGCAGCTCTACCCCTGGCCATTCGCCGACGTCGCGTCGGTACTCGAGAAGTACAAGAACGCGGACGAGATCGTTTGGCTCCAGGAAGAGCCCGAGAACATGGGCTCATGGAACGCCGTCAAGGGTCGCCTCTACGAAGCGCACGGCGACACCCACACCATTCGTCGTGTCAGCCGCACCGAGTCGGGCAGCCCCGCCACCGGCTCACTCAATGTCCACAAGCAGGAGCAGCAAGAGCTGCTCGAGCGAGCCTTCGCCGGCATCGACTGACCGATCAGTCGAAGGTGACACCGATGACATCGGACAGTTCGGCGAGCGCGACGTCGGGATCGACGACCTTGATCGTTGTCATACCCATGGCCTTCGCCGGCTTCAGGTTGACACCGAGGTCGTCGAGGAACACCGCGTCGCTTGCTTCGATCTCGAGCAGCGCCAGCGCCTTTTCGTAGAAGCCAAGCTCCGGCTTGCGAATCCCGATGCGCGATGACTCGATCACTTCGTGGAACTGTGCCATCACTGCGTTGCGAGCGGGGTCGCCCTCGCTCACGCCACTGCCGCGCTCCTCGGACTCGTCGCCGGAATCTCGCGCCATGAAGTTGTTCGTCAGGCAGGCGGTGATGAACCCTTCGGCCCGCACCTTCGCCACTGCAGCAGCCATTCGGGGCCGAACTTCGCCGGACAACAAGCCAAGGATGTCACGACCGTTGATGTCGTGTCCGATGGCAGCCGCCTCTTGCTCGAAGAGCTCAGCAAACCCATGCACATCGACGTCGCTCCGTTCGAGCTTCGCCCAGGCGTTGTCGTCGGGATTCGTTGCGTTGATGGTCCGAATCACATCGGTAGGCAAACCCTTGGAAGCCTCGTAGCGATTGAAGGCTTCGAACGGCGAGGTAAGGATCACGCCTCCGAAGTCGAAGAGCACAGCTTTGATCATCGTCTGATCCTACGGGGGCCATCTGCGCCCACCAATCGATGGCAACCGCGCGCACTCGGAGGCGGCCGCGTTTGTAGAAGTAGCACCATGATCCAACCTTTCTGCCCGCCGGGGTGCTTGACTAGTTACAACATGACATCCCAGACACGACATCTCGTGGTCGACGGATCCAACATCGCGACAGAGGGTCGAACCCTCCCGAGCCTGAAGCAACTGGATGAGGCGGTTCGTTCCGTCCTCGCCGAGCGTGACTTCGACTCCGTGACCGTGATCGTCGACGCAACCTTTGCGCACCGAATTGACGCGTCGGAAAGCGAGGAGTTCGAAGCTGCTATCGAAGCAGGCGAACTCATCTCACCCCCGGCTGGCGTTGTTGGTCGTGGTGACGCATTCATTCTCCAAGTGGCCGACAAGGCGAAGGCCGCGGTGTTCTCCAACGACTCCTTCCAAGAGTTCCACGGTGAGCACGGCTGGCTCTTCGACGACGGTCGACTGGTTGGCGGCAAGCCCGTCGAACACGTCGGTTGGGTCTTCGTCGATCGCATTCCCGTACGTGGACCCGCAAGCCGGCGCGCCACACGCGAAGCACGCGGAAGCGGGCGCAGCGGCGGTGGTGGTCGTCGGTCACAGTCGACCCCCGCCAGTTCGGGCATCGAACTGGGCCCGCCACCAAAGCCGAAGGCACCGCCTCCTGCCCGCAAGGCGAAGGCCGATGCCGCTGCCGACAAGAGTGACGCATCGTCTCGGCGTCGTCGTGGACGCCGTTCCAACAGCGCCGACGATTCCCGCTCATCCAACGAAGGCAGAACATCGAACGTCGCCGCACGCGCCGCCTCGAGCGGTTCGTCGCTCAACGAACCGATGGACTTCCTGAACTTCGTCGCCAAGTACTCGATCGGCGACGAGCTCATTGCGCCCGTCGATCGCTACAGCTCCCACGGCTGCTATCTCAATGTCGGAGGCGCCCAGGCCTACTTGCCATTGAAGTCCATGGGCGACCCCCCGCCGACCAAAGCACGTGAGCTCGTGTCGATCGGACAACTCCTCAGCGCACGTGTCGAGTCGCTCGATGCTGGCCGGCGAGGCATCAACGTCGTACTGATCGCCGTTCTCGATAGCGATGATCCAACCGACAGTACTCATGAACAACTACTGTCAGCCGACGACTCGGCGGGAGTACAGCATCTCACAAGGAGCGAAACAAACGTGGCTACAAAGCGAACTGCAAAGAAGGCACCCGCCAAAAAGGCTGCCGCCAAGAAGGCACCGGTGAAGCGGGCCGCCAAGGCCACCGCATCACCGCGTGTGACAAAGGCTGCCGCCAAGAAGGCGGCACCAGCCCGCAAGGCAGCCCCAGCGAAGAAGGCGGCACCAGCCCGCAAGGCAGCCCCCGCCAAGAAGGCAGCACCAGCCAAGAAGGCAGCACCAGCCCGCAAGGCCGCCCCCGCCAAGAAGGCAGCACCAGCGAACAAGGCGGCACCAGCCCGCAAGGCCGCAGCCAAGAAGGCAGCACCAGCGAAGAAGGCTGCCGCCAAGCGCAACTAGAGAGACGTCGATCCGACGTTCTGCGAACGGCTCCGGGCTCACTGCCCGGAGCCGTTCGCGTTCCAGGTAGCTGTCCAACGAACCGTTGCGACCACGCCCCCGGGTACCCTCCCAGCCATGTCGGCGCAATTCGTTTACACCATGCACAAGGTCGGTCGGTACTACCCGCCAGACCGCCAAATCCTCGAGAACATCACCCTCGCGTTCTATCCGGGGGCGAAGATCGGCGTGCTTGGCAGCAACGGCTCCGGCAAGTCGTCGTTGCTCAAGATCATGGCCGGTATCGACGATGGCTACACCGGCGATGCGAGACTGACGCCGGAGTTTTCCGTCGGCTATCTCGAACAGGAACCGCAGCTGGATCCGTCGAAGACCGTGCGCGGCAATGTCATGGATGGTGCCGGCGAGACCGTATCGATTCTTGCGCGCTACGAGGAAGTGCTTGCCGGCTGGGCCGACCCCGAGGCCGACTACGACAAGCTCGGTGCCGAACAGGCTCGACTCGAAGCCGAGATCGAAGCCGTGCAGGGCTGGGATCTCCAACGAATGATCGAGATCGCCATGGACGCGTTGCGGCTGCCCCCTGCCGACGCGTCAGTCGAAAACCTTTCTGGTGGTGAACGTCGACGGGTGGCCCTGTGTCGTCTCCTGCTTTCGAAACCCGATCTCTTGTTGCTCGACGAACCCACCAACCACCTCGACGCCGAGTCGGTTGCCTGGCTCGAACGACACCTGTCGGACTACCACGGCGCCGTCATCGCCATCACCCACGACCGCTACTTCCTCGACAACGTCGCCCGGTGGATCCTCGAACTCGACCGCGGCAAGGGCATCCCGTTCGAAGGCAACTACTCGAGTTGGCTCGAACAGAAGCAGGGGCGTCTCGATTCCGAGGTGCGGGCCCAGGCGGCTCGCCAACGCACCCTCCAACGCGAACTCGAGTGGGTCCGCATGGGCTCCAAAGCCCGCCAGGCCAAGGGCCAAGCCCGACTCACCGCCTACGAGACGTTGCAAGCCGAAGCCGAGGCGTACGACCCTCGCGACGAAAAAGTCCAGATCCACATCCCGCCGGGCAAGCGCCTGGGCGATCAGGTCTTCGAGATCGAGCACCTGAGCAAGGGTTTCGATGATCGCCTCTTGATCGAAGACCTCTCGTTCTCGCTGCCGAAGGCTGGCATCGTCGGCGTGATCGGTGGTAACGGCGCCGGTAAGACCACGCTGTTCAAGATGCTCATCGGCGCCGCCACCAACGACGCCGACGCCGAGCAGCCCGACAGCGGCGAGATCAAGGTCGGCCCAACGGTCGAACTGGCCTATGTCGATCAGTCACGCGATCTCCTCGATCCCGACGACACTGTTTATGACGCCATCACCGAGAAGCACGATGTGCTCGAAGTCGGTGGCCGAGAAATCAACGGCCGGGCCTACGTTGCCTCGTTCAACTTCAAGGGTTCGGATCAGCAGAAGAAGGTCGGCGTGCTCTCCGGCGGTGAGCGCAACCGCGTCCACCTGGCTCGCGTGCTCAAGAAGGGCGGCAACGTGCTGTTCCTCGATGAGCCCACCAACGACCTCGATGTCGACACGCTACGCGCCCTCGAAGATGCACTCGACCGCTACCCCGGTTGCGCGGTGGTCATCAGCCACGATCGCTGGTTCCTCGATCGTATTGCCACGCACATCTTGGCCTTCGAAGGCAACTCGCAGGTTCGCTGGTTCGAGGGCAACTTCTCTGAGTACGAGGAGTTCCGCCAACGCGAGTTCGGCGATGAAGCGCAGCCCCACAAACTGACCTACAAGAAGCTGGCCTAGGCCAACCAGGTTCCTTCCTCGGAAACCTCTTGCTCAAGCGGGTCCGCGTCGTGCCGAAACTCATTCCATGGCAACAATGGTGGCAACGAAGCTCAAGCCCGAAACCCGTGCGGTCACTCGCCTGATCGAAGCCGGCTCCATGGTCGACTGCGGACACTGCGAGAAACAGGTCAAGTTCCGGGCGCGCCAGCGCGACTTGCAGGTGATCTGCAATGTGTACGTCGACGGACGGTGGGACCGTGTGGAGCACTTCCACGAGGAGTGCTACGACGCAGCCGGTGAGCCGCACGGCGACGCCAGCGACTGAGAAACCCCGACCATGACCACACCGCTCGTTAGAGTGTCGTGGTGCCATTGATCGAATCTCCGCTCGTCACACCCGATGATCACCGCCTGGCCGCCGATCTGGCGACACGAACCGGTGAGTTGCTCACCGAGCTACGGCGACACCTCATCGAGCGGGGCATCACCCACTACGAACTGAAAGATGCCGGCGATGAAGCCGCCCACGACCTCATCGTGTCGGTTCTCGCCGAGCAGCGGCCCGACGATGCCGTGCTGTCGGAAGAGGGCGCCGACGAGCGGGCACGTCTCGATGCGGTCCGAACCTGGATCGTCGATCCACTCGACGGCACTCGTGAGTTCGCGGAACCACCCCGTGACGACTGGGCCGTGCACATCGCACTCGTGATCAATGGTGACCCCGTTGCCGGAGCGGTGTCGCTCCCGGCGCAACGCATCACGCTTTCGACGTACCAGCCATCGGTCCTCCCCGCACCGAGCGCCGATGCGCCTCGGGTCATCGTGAGTCGCACTCGCCGACCACCCGCGGCACAGATGCTTGCCCGCGAGCTCAATGCCAGGTACCTCGAAATGGGTTCGGCCGGAGCAAAGGCCATGGCCGTCGTGCGGGGCCATGCCGACATCTACGCTCATTCAGGCGGCCAGTACGAATGGGACAACTGCGCACCGGTTGCGGTTGCCCTCGCCGCCGGCCTGCACTGCTCGCGGCTCGACGGGACACCGATGGTGTACAACAACCCCGACCCGTACTTGCCGGATCTACTCATCTGCCGCCCCGAGTGGGCCGAGCAGTGTCTCGCCATCTTGAATTCATGAACGCTGTCATGACGAACACACCCGCAATGAACACGCCAGAACTCCGAGCAGTCAGCTACGCCACCGATGACCGGGTCGCGCTGATCTCCCTCGACCGTCCGCACCGCAACAACGCCTGGACCGGCACGATGGAGAGCGAGTACCGATTCTGTCTCGACCAGGCCGAGTCCGATCCGAACATCGGTGTCATCGTGATCACCGGCAACGGCGAGCGGTTCTGCGTTGGCGGCGACTCCCAGGCGCTCGAAGGCCATGTCGACCGGGGCAGCTACGACACCGGGCTACGCGGCAATGAAGCAACGCCGGGGTACGGCGTCGAGCCCATGTTCGACCATCCCTTCGCCTACCACTTCGGTTTGTCGAAGCCGGTGATCGCCGCCGTCAATGGCGCGGCGGCGGGTATCGGCATGGCGTTGGCGATGTACGCCGATCTCCGCTTCGCGACGCCGGGGGCCAAGTTCACCACCGCCCACGGCAAGCTCGGGCTGCCCCCCGAGTACGGCCTGTCGTGGCTACTGCCCCGCATGATCGGGGTGCCGAGGGCGCTCGACGTGCTCCTCACCTCGCGAGTGCTCCTCGCCGAGGAGGCGCTCGAGTGGGGACTCATCAACGCCATCCATCCCGCCGAAGAGCTCCTCCCCGCCACGATCGCCTACGCCAAGATGCTGGTCAGCAGCGTCGCTGCTGGTTCACTACGAGCGAGCCGTCAGCAGCTCTACCGCGACCTCCACGGCGACATCGGAACGTCGGTCACCGACTCGATGCGTCTCCTCAACGACATGATGGGCGGTGCGGAATACCGCGAAGGCGTCGCTGCCCTCGTGGAAAAGCGTCCGCCTCGCTTCTAGCGGTTCGCAACTCCCTCGCCCGACCTCGCACTGCCCAGGAGCCGCGGCCACAATCGATGCTGCTCGCGACCTGTTCACCCACTTCGAATACCGGTGACCCCACATGACCCTGGACTCCAGTCCTCCCGCCGCAACGAACACCACAGATCCCGACGACCTCGGTCTCGGCTCGTTCAGCGAAGTGCAGCCATGGAGCTTGACCAAGCGGCCACCAACGTGGATCCGTCGCGTGCCGGAGCTGCGGTCGGCCCAACTGCGCTCGCTTCCCGGGCTGACACGGGCGCCCAAGCTGCCGCCGATTCGCCGCGCCATCACCGTGGTTCGAGTCCTCGGCATCGAAGTCGGCGTGTGGGCGGTGCGAGAGCGAGGCAAGCCAACGTCACGGGCTGGCATTTCCCGTCGCGTTCGTGTTGCCGCAGAGCGATTGGGCCCCACGTACATCAAGCTGGCGCAGATCATCTCGTCGGGTGAAGGGGTGTTTCCTGCCGAGCTGGTTGCCGAGTGCAAGAAGTGTCGAGACCAAGTTCCCGGCGTCTCTTACGAACAAGTCGTACAGGTCGTAGAGGAGCAACTCGGTCGACCAATGCACGAGGTGTTTACCTCGTTCGACCCACAGCCGCTTGCTGCTGCCTCGATTGCACAGGTCCACGCCGCCGTGCTCAAGACCGGCGAACCCGTCGTGGTGAAAGTCCAGCGACCGGGCATCGGCGACCTCGTGATGCGCGACCTCAAAGTGCTCGCGTGGCTTGCTCCCTTCCTCGTTGGGCGCATCCCGGTCTCTGCACTGGCCAACCCGCCGGCACTGGTCGAGCTCTTCGCCGAAACCATCATCGAGGAACTCGACTTCCGACTCGAAGCGGCGAACATGCTCGACGTCGCACGAGTGTTCGTCGAGCTCGACCAGCGCGGTTTCGTCGTTCCGCGACCGCACCCCGACTTCGTCACCGAGCGAATTCTCGTGATGCAGCGACTCGATGGGTTCCGCTTCGACGACGTGGTTGGCATGAAGGACGCCGGTATCGACACCCATGCCGTGATCCGCACCGGCATGCTGGGCTTCCTCGAAGGTGCGTTCCTGCACGGTGTCTTCCACGGCGATCTCCACGGTGGCAACCTCTTCGTGCAGCCCGATGGGCGTACCGCCCTCCTCGACTTCGGCATCACCGGTCGTCTCAACCAGCAGGAACGGTTGGCGTTCCTCCGCATGATGATGACCGCCACGATGAACGATGTCGAAGGTCAGGTCGCGGCGCTGCGAGATCTCGGTGCCCTCCCTCCCGACACCGATGTCAAAGCCGTCGTTCGTGACCTCGGCCTCGACCGGCCGATCGATCCCACCAAGCTCGAGCCCGAAGAGCTCGTTGCAGAGCTTCAGCGAGTCATCAAGGCACTGCTCGCCTATGGCGCCCGGATGCCAAAGTCCCTCATGCTCTACGTGAAGAACCTGATCTTCATCGACGCAGCCATTGCCTCGCTCGCCCCCGAGCTCGACATGTTCGCCGTCGTCACCGACATTGCCACCCACTTCGCAACGACGCACGGAGCGGCCATTGCGGCCCAGCTCGGCGTGCAACACGAGGAGTGGCAACTCGACCTCGACGGCGTCAAAGCCGGCTTCGGTGTGAATCCGAGCGAGATGGAGCAGCTCACCTACGCCGAACTCCAAGAGCGAAGGAGTCTCATCCAGAAGCGCCTCATCGGCCGCCAGCTCGACTGAGTCTCGGTCAGATCACAACGGACGCAACCAGGTTCGCGCTACAAAGGCGGGCATGCGTCTCGTCATCGCCGACTGCACCGTCGACTACCAGGGCAGGCTCACCGCCCACCTGCCACAGGCCCCACGACTCATCATGGTCAAAGCCGATGGCTGCGTTGCGATTCATGCCGATGGCGGGGCCTACAAGCCCCTCAACTGGATGAACGCCCCGAACACGCTGCGCGAAGACGATGGCGCATGGACCGTGACCTCACCCAAGGGTGAGCAGCTGATCATCACGTTGCATGAGGTCTTCAGCGACTCGGCCCACGAACTCGGCGTCGACCCCGGCCTGCAAAAAGATGGGGTCGAAGCACACCTGCAAGAACTGCTCGCCCTCGATCCCGGGCGCATCGAGCCCGGACTCAGGCTGATCCGGCGCGAGTACCCCACCGACATCGGCCCGGTCGATCTGCTGTGTCGTTCAGCGTCGGGCGACGTCGTTGCCATCGAGATCAAACGCCGCGGCGAGATCGACGGCGTCGAACAACTCAGCCGCTACCTGAGCTTCCTCAATCGGGCCGGGCTCGGCGACGTTCGCGGCACCTTCGTTGCCCAAGAAATCAAACCGCAAGCCAAGGTGCTCTGCGGCGACCGCTCGATCCTTGCCGTCGAAGTCGATTACGACGAACTTCGCGGGATCGAGCGGCCCCAACAACAGCT
>JBBQUN010000143.1:0-11785 GCA_038212405.1 Acidimicrobiales bacterium
GTTCAGCGGGTCTCCTACCTTGGAACAGACCTGAGGATCACAGAGTCAGGGCGAGACTCGAGATCCGTTCTGCGCATTCAGCAGAACCAGCTGCGTGATAGCGGATCGTGTTCCTCTCGCCCACAACCAACTGTCACAGAACTGGCCCTCGGCAAGCCCCTGCTCGTGATGCGCCGCTCGGATACGCCGAGCGGGTGGTCGACTGATGACGCACGTGGCCTCCGAGGACACCAACACACCGATCCAACGCCTCGATGTCGACGACGCGGCTACTGCACGCGCCTACGACCTTTGCGCCCCTCTGGCGCGCGTCGAGGTCCGCTCGTAGGTGTTCGGCGGTATCTGGGCGGAGTGTGCAAAGTCGATGCGATGCAACGAGACAGGAAGCAGTCAGCAGGTGGACTCGCTGCGTTCAGCTCGCAGCAATTGGCACGAATCACCACTTTCGTAGCTTTCAGGTCGTGGATACAGAGTCGTATACAACACAGGATCCCGTCGAGCCGGTCCCGGGTCAACCGCTCTCGGCCACCGCGTACCATTGGATCAAGCGGGAGTTGATGGCGGGATCGTTCCCTCTGTCGATTCGGTTGGGCGAGGAGCGCCTCGCTCGAGAACTCGACATCTCGAGGACCCCGGTTCGCGAGGCTCTTGCTCGGCTCCACGCCGAGGCTCTCCTCGACCGTCACCCCGGCGGGGGCTACGAGCCGGCAGTCCCCGACCTCAGCGAGATCGTGGAGCTCTACGAGGTTCGATCGGTGCTGGAGAACGCAGCGGTGATGAGGCCCGCCCATGATCTCGAGCTGCTTCGTCCACTCGAGGAGGACTGGCAATCGCTGCGTGAGGACGTCGGGTCGATCTCGCCCGATCCAGGCTTCGTCCTCGTCGACGAGGACTTTCACATCCGCCTTGCGACAGCGGCGGGCAACCATGCTCTCGCCGCAACCCTTGGAGGGATCAACGAGCGAATTCGGATCGTGCGTATGCACGACTTCCTGACATCGCCCCGAATCGAGGCGACCATCGAACAACACCTCGTGATCGTCCGACATCTGATCGAGGGCGACAACGTCGGTGCGCAACGTGCCCTCAACGCACACCTCGCCGAGTCGGAAGAAGTCGTCCAGCAACGAGCGTCGGCGGCGATTGCTCGGATGCTCGTTCGGCGGCGGGATTCGAAGTGACCGACGATTGCGCCATTCCGCTGCTGGCGGCTTCGGGGATCACGATGCGCTTCGGCGAGGTGATCGCCAACAACAACGTGGATCTCGACGTCTTCGCCGGCGAAGTCCACGCCGTACTGGGAGAGAACGGTGCCGGAAAGTCGACGCTGATGAAGGTCTTGTACGGCGTCAACCATCCGCAGGAAGGGCGCCTGACCGTCGATGGTCGGGAGGTCGTCGTCGATTCACCGGTGAGCTCGCGTCGGTTGGGGATCGGCATGGTCTTCCAGGATCTTCGACTCGTGCCGGCCTTCACGGTGCTCGAGAACATCGAGCTGTCCACCGGAACCGGCCGACTTCGTCCCAAACAGGCACGGTCGAGGGTGATCGACGCAGCCGCGAGATTCGGCCTCTCCGTCAATCCCGACGCCTTGGTGCGGGAGCTCTCGTTGGCCCAGCGACAGCTCGTCGAACTCGTACGCGTTCTTTTGGGGGAAGCTCGCGTGGTCATCCTCGACGAGCCGACGAGTGCGTTGGCTCCCCAAGAGGTCGAGGCGCTGCTCGCGGTGATCGATCGCTTGCGGTCCGAGGGGCTTGGCGTGGTGCTCATCACCCACAAGCTGGCCGAAACCAGAGCCATCGCAGATCGAGTCTCGATCCTACGGGGCGGCAACCTCATCGTCCGGGGCGAGGACCCGACCTCTTTCACCGACGACGAATTGGTCACCCACATGGTCGGCACCACCGTTCCGCCGCTCCGTTCCGAGCGACCGCCGGTGCAACACGGAACGGCTGCGCTCGTCGTGGAGTCGCTGTTCGTCGATGGCGACGACGGCCGTTCCGCGGTTCGCGATGCCGACTTCTCGGTCGAACGCGGTGAGATCGTCGGTGTCGCCGGCGTCGCCGGCAACGGTCAGCGTGAACTGTTGGAGGCCGTGCTCGGGCAGCGCCCGATCCAGTCTGGGCTCGTCCACATCGGAGGCAGCCCGGTGGATCGTGGCCGTCCACTCGAGGCGCTCCGCGCCGGGGCAGTCGATGTCGGCGAAGACCCGATCTCGAACGCCGTCGTACCTGGCATGTCCGTCCTACAGCATCTCGTGCTGGCGGGCTCGGACTTGCCGACCCGTGGCGTCGGTGTCGACTGGGCCAGCGTGCGAACCGAGATCGAATCGCTCGACATCCCGAAGCGACTCAACATGGCGGCTACCGACAAGGACGTCGCGAAACTCTCCGGGGGAAACATCCAACGCGTCATGTTGACTCGAATGTTCACTGCCAAGAATCCGACGCTCATCGTTGCCGCCTACCCGAGCCGCGGCCTCGACATCGCGTCGGTCCGTCAGACGCAGGAGCTCCTCCTCGATCGTCGAGCAGAAGGCGCTGGCATCCTCATGCTGTCGGAGGATTTGGACGAACTGCTGGCCATGGCCGACCGCATCGTGGTGCTCCACGATGGCGAGGTGGCTGGGGTCGTTCGGCCGCAGGACGCGGATCGACAGATGATCGGACGCCTGATGCTCGAGGGCGCAGCATGAGTGGGACGACGGCAATGAGTGGCGTGAGCGTGCCAGACCGTGTCGGGAGTGTCGCTCGGTGGAGTGCTGCCTTCGTCGGGTCACTTTTCGTGTTCGGTCTGTTCGTCGCCGCACGCGGGGAAGATCCCATCGACGCGATCCGAGCGATCATCGAATCGGCGGTCGGCGACGCCGATGCACTGGGAGAAACGGCGATTCGTGCCACGCCGCTGTTGCTCGGCGCGCTCGCGGTGGCTGTTCCGGCTCGAGCCGGCCTGTTCAACATCGGTGGTGAAGGCCAGTTGGCACTCGGCGCCGTGGGAGCCGTCGGGATGTCGCAGATGCTCGGCGGCTCCGCTCCGACTTTCGTGACCCTCATCTTGATGGCGCTCGCCGGCGCGGCGGCTGGAGCGGTGTGGGCCGGTGGCGCTGCCGTGCTGCGTGAGGTGTTCGGCACGAACGAGATCATCACGACGCTGCTTCTCAACTATGTCGCAGCCATCATCGTGACCTGGCTCGTTTTCGAGCCATGGAAGGATCCGGCCAGTCTCGGCCAGGCCTACTCGGTCGAGCTCGACGGACGATCTCGGCTTCCGGTGATCACCGGCAATCGAGTGCACCTCGGTGTGATCGTCGCACTGCTGATCGCTGTCGTGATCTGGCTGGTGCTCGCCCGCACGAGGTGGGGCTTCCGCCTTCGGGTGCTCGGGGGGAATCCCGAGGCGGGGCGACGGGCCGGGTTCGGTGTGGTCGGCCTCACGACCGGAGCAATGGTGCTCGGTGGTGCTCTCGCTGGGCTCGGAGGAATGATCGAGGTGGCCGGTGTCGAAGGTCGACTGCGACCCGGCATTCTCGTTGGCTTCGGCTACACGGCGTTTCTCGCCTCCTGGTTGGCGAAACACGATCCGCTTCGGGCGATCGCGGCCTCGCTCCTGCTGGGCGGGATCATCGTCGGCGGCTTCGGTCTCAAGATCGCCACTGGCCTGTCCGGTGGCGCGGTCGACGTGTTGACCGCACTGATCTTGCTCGGCGTGCTCGGGTTCGCACAGTTCAGGGAGGCCATCTGATGTTGTTGGAATCGGTACTCACCGGAGCGGTTCGTGGTGGAACCTCGATCCTGTTTCCGACGATCGGTGAGGTGATCGCCGAGCGTTCTGGTGTGGTCAACCTCGGCACCGAGGGCTGCATGCTGACGGGAGCGCTGACGGCCTACGCAGTGGGAATCGAAACCGGTAGTGCGTGGCTCGGTGTGCTCGCCGGTGTGGCCGCCGGCGGCGCGCTGGCGGCACTGCACGCATTCATGGTCATCACTCGCAAGTCCAACCAGATCGCCACCGGATTGGTGATCACGTTCCTTGCGCTCGGGCTCACCTCGCTCTTTGGGCAGGACTACGTGGGTCAGGGCGTGAATGCACTGGAGCCGGTGTCCATTCCCGGTCTGGCCGATCTTCCGTTCTTCGGTCCGGTGCTGTTCGACCACGACGTGCTCACCTATGCGTCCTTCGCTGCCGGCCCACTGGCGTGGTGGGTCCTCTTTCGTACCCGCATCGGTATGACGGTCCGCGCTGCGGGCGAGCGGCCTGAGGTTCTCGAAGCCTTCGGTACGTCGCCGGCACTCGTTCGCTACGGGGCCGTGATCGTCGGCGGGATGCTGGCTGGCCTCGGTGGCGCCCAGTTGTCGACGGCGTTCACCTTGAACTGGTCGGAAAACATGACAGTCGGACGGGGGTTCGTGGCGGTCGCCTTGGTCATCTTTGCCGCGTGGGACCCACGGAAGGCGATGGCCGGCGCGTACCTGTTCTCGGGATCGATTTCTCTGCAACTCCAGCTGCAGGCACGAGGGTCGGGCATCTCTCGCTACCTCCTCGAAGCCGTCCCTTACCTGGCGGTCATCGCCGTGCTGGTACTGCTCAGCAGCCGGCGCCGTCATGCGGGACCCGAGTCGCTCAGCCGAGTCATCTGAACTGCTGTCGCACACCCATAACCCAACCAAGGAGTTTGAATCGTGTTCAAGAAAAGTGTTCGAATGCTTGCCCTACTCGCCGCGCTGGCACTGGCGGCCGCAGGGTGCGGGGCCGATGGCTCCGCCGGGGCCGATACCGATGACGAGGCGGCCACGTCATCAGACGGCGATGTCGTCGTAGGCTTCATCTACGTTGGCCCCAAGGACGACTTCGGCTACAACCAGGCGGCCTACGAGGGCAGCCAGGCCGTCGATGCACTCGATGGTGTCACGGTCATCCAGGCCGAGAACGTCCCGGAGACCTCCGAAGCCGAGGTCGTCATGAGCAACATGATCGACGAGGGCGCGAAGCTGATCTTCGCAACCAGCTACGGCCACCTCGAGTTCGCTCGAAATCTCGCCGAGCAGCATCCCGACGTCGTGTTCGTCCACCAGGGCGGCCTCGAGGGTGAAGACCTTCCCAACCTCGGGACGTACTTCGGCACGGTCTACGAACCGGTCTACACCGCAGGGATCGCAGCCGGGGCAGCGTCGGAAACCGGCAAGATCGGCTTCATCTACGCCTTCCCGATTCCGCAGACACTGGCCAACATCAACGCCTTCACGCTCGGCGCCCAGTCGGTGAATCCCGAGATCGAGACCATCACGATCTCGACAGGAAGCTGGTGCGATCCGGGACTCCAGGCCGAGGCAACGAACAGTTTGCTCGATCAGGACGTCGACGTGATCACTCAGCATCAGGACTGCACGAAGACGATCATCGAGGCCACCGAAGCGGCCGGAGCCTACAGCGTCGGCTATCACGCCGACGCCTCATCTCTGGCACCCAACGGTTGGCTGACGGGGTCCGAATGGGACTGGGACGCCACCTATGTGGACATCACCGAGACGGTCATGGCCGGCGACTTCGCCACCAGCGAGTACAACGGCGACTTCCGAGTCGGGCTGCAGACCGGCGAGAATCCCTTCGTGCAGTCGGCCTACGGGTCATCGGTGAGCGATGAGACGATTGCGTTGATCGACGCTGCACGCGAGGGTTTCGTGAGTGGTGGGAGTCCGTTCGCCGGTCCGGTCATGAACCAGGCTGGTGAGGCCGTCTACGCCGAAGGCGAACAGCCGACCTACGACGAGGTCGAGACCATGGACTTCTTCGTCCAGGGCGTCGTCGGAAACATCGGCTGACCAGCTGACTCGACTCGTGATCCGGGCCGGCCAGCGGCTCGGATCACGAGTCGGTCGATCACCATCGGCTGATGACCTCACTTTCGACACCATCGGTCCTGCTCGTCCACGGGGCGGGCCTCGACGCAACGAGCTTCGATGAGTTTGCGGCGCGGCTACGCCGGTCCGGTTTCGATCCGCAGGCAATCACGCGGCGAGGCTATGACGGGTCCGACCCCGCACCGGCGCTCGGCGACCACGTCGATGAGATCGTCGGGCTGCTGGACAGTCGGCCCCCTGAGAGCGTCATCGTCGTCGGCGTCAGCGGCGGGGCGACCCTCGGACTGATGCTCGCTCTGCGCGGGCACCCCAGCCTCATCGCCGTGATCGTGCACGAGCCGCTACTCGGAAAGGCTGCGGCCGAACAGCACGCCGTCATCTCGTCATCGATCGGCACCTTCCTGGCCGATCGCTCCCCCGGTGCCTACGCTGCCTTTCTCGAACGGCTGGTGACACCGGTCGGATGGCATCGCCTTCCCGAGGACGTACGCAGACAGGCCCTGCACCACGAGGTCGTGGTGCGTTCGGAAGCTCCGAGCTTCGCCAACTACGCCGTCGACATCGATCAGATGGCGCACTCCCCCACTCGCATCGTCTGGACCGTCGGTGCGAAGTCACCATCGTGGCGCCACGACGCGGCGGAGGTGGGCCGGCGACTCGGTTGCGAGATCCAGACGCTCGACTGCCGCCACACACCACAGCTCGAAGACCCGACCGGCCTACTGGCCGCTCTCCGCTCACTCGGACATCGATCATGACCTACGTACCGAATTCATCGCCCTACCCCTGGCCCTACGACGGGGCATTCGAGCTCGAACGAACGGCCCTGATCATCGTGGGTTGGGACCCCTACTGGTTGGCCGCTGCCTGCATGCCCGCACCGGCTACATCGAACATCGCGCGTCTGCGCCAACACGTTGGACGGGCCTATGTCGTCGAGCACCGGGCTCCCCCGAGCTGGCGAGGAGGTGGTGATCCGCCGCCGCTGACTGGTGGCGAGTCCATCCGAGCCGAGGGCGTCGATGCGTTCTACGGCGGTCCACTCGAAGCTCTTCTTCGACGCAATGGACACGATCGCCTGCTGCTCGTCGGCCTCGGCTTGGAGACCACCGTGCACTCGTCGTTGCGGACGGCGAACGACATCGGTCTGGAGTGCCTCGTCGTCGTCGACGCCTGCGCCCCGCTCGATCCAACGCTCGTTCCGCAGGCGATCTCGATGATCGAGATGTCGGGCGGGATCTTCGGCGCCGTGGCGAACACCGACGACGTCATCGCAACGCTCGCTTCACCCCACCCATCACCATCGAAGGACCACTCATGACGCTCCACGCCCAACTACCCGATGCCAACCCCTATCCATGGCCCTACGACGGCCAGATCGATGCAACCCGAACGGCGCTGCTGAACATCGACTGGCAAACCGACTTCTGTGGTCCGGGTGGCTACGTCGACGCGATGGGCTACGACCTGTCGCTGACCCGAGCCGGCCTGGAGCCGACCGCTCGAGTGCTGGCGGCCGCCCGTGCTGCCGGGTTGTTCGTGATCCATACCCGTGAGGGACACAAGCCCGATCTGTCTGACCTCCCCGCCAACAAATACTGGCGGTCAGAGCGCATCGGCGGAGCCATCGGCGCCGCGGGACCGTGCGGCAGAATCCTCATTCGAGGTGAGCCTGGATGGGACATCGTTCCCGAGGTCTACCCCATCGAGGGCGAGCCCATCATCGACAAGCCGGGCAAGGGAGCATTCTATGCGACCGACCTCGACCTGATTCTTCGGACCAACGGCATCACCCACATCGTGTTCACCGGCATCACCACCGACGTCTGTGTCCACACCACCATGCGCGAAGCGAACGATCGGGGCTACGACTGCCTCCTGCTCTCCGATTGCACCGGTGCGACGGACTACGGGAACTACGAGGCCGCCCTGAAGATGATCACGATGCAAGGCGGAGTCTTCGGAGCTCATGCTCCATCTTCTGATTTCATCACGGCGCTCGCCGATGGCGGGGCCGCCTGATGAAGCCGGCAGCAACATCGACGATCGCTCACGTCGCCACCACGAGTTCGGTGACTGAAACGATCGCCGGCGTACGGGGACGTGTCGCGGCATTCGACGATCCTGCGTTGTTCATCGGCGGTGAGAACCACCGTGTCGATCATGAGGCGCGACGCCTCGATGCTCTCGCACCGGCAGCCCGGGGCCCCTTGTTCGGTGTGCCGTTCGTCGTGAAAGACAACATCGACGTCGAGGGTTGGGAGACGACTGCCGCGTGTCGAGCGTCCACCACCGTCGCTGTCGACTCGGCTGCAGCTGTGCGGCGGCTCGTCGAGGCGGGCGCGGTGATGGTGGCCAAGACCAACCTCGATCAGTTCGCGACCGGTCTGGTCGGTGTTCGCTCGCCGTTCGGCGTGCCGCGCAACGTGTTGAATCCAACGTTGATCCCCGGCGGGTCGAGTAGCGGATCAGCCACAGCGGTAGCTGCGGGACTGGTTCCGTTCTCGCTCGGCACCGACACAGCAGGCTCGGGACGAGTTCCGGCGGCGATGAACCAGATCGTGGGGCTCAAGCCGACCCGTGGATTGGTGTCGACGAAGGGTGTCGTTCCGGCCTGTGCCTCATTGGACTGCGTGTCGGTGTTCGCCTCGACCGTGTCGGACGCGTTGGTCGTCTTCAGCGTGCTCGACGTAGAGGAACGTGATGACCCCTGGCAACGAAGGGATCGAGGCCAGTTGCCGGTTGTACGCCCAGATCGCGCCCGCATCGGTTTCGTCGGCAACGATTGGCTCGACGGCGTCGCGCCAGACATCGTCGATTCCTATCGCTCGATGCTGGATCGCTTCACCCAGCTCGGGGCCAGCCTGATCGAGGTCGATCTGACCCCGTTCGTTGCCGCCGGACGGCTCCTCTATGGCGGTCCATTCGTCGCCGAGAGGTACGCAGCGGTTCGATCACTTCTCGACCAGGTGCCCTCACCGCTGCTCGAAATCACGCAGAGCATCATCGGCCCCGGTGGATCCTGGTCCGCTGCGGACTACCACCTCGCCCAGACCGAGGTGCGGGAATTGAGCATTCTCGTCGGCGAGATCTGGGGCACCGTCGATGCACTGGCGACGCCGAGCGTCCCCTTTGCTCCGACCCTGCTCCAGGTCGATGCCGATCCGCTCGGGGTGAACACCGAGATGGGCCGGTTCTCGACGTTCTCGAACCTTCTGGATCTCTGCGCCCTCACGTTGCCCGATCCGGTGGCTCCCGCACCAGGACGAGGTATGACGCTCCATGGTCCAGCGCTCGCCGACGTTCGCCTTGCGCGGCTTGGATCATCGCTCATGGGCGACCCCACCGTTCTGGGGTCTGCTGCAGCAGTCGACGTCGTGGTCGTCGGAGCTCATCTCGACGGCCAGCCCCTCAACCACGAGTTGACCGATCGCGGCGCAACCTTCGTGGAGGCGACGGTGACCTCACCCGACTACCGACTCTGGGCACTTCCCGATGGACGCAGACCGGCACTGGAGCGGGTGGTCGAGGGCGGTGTATCGATCGCAATCGAAGTATGGTCGCTGCCTGTGGCCGACCTCGGCGGCTTCGCCAGCGGCATCGGACCACCACTGGGTCTGGGAACGGTTGCTCTCGCTGATGGCAGCACCTCGTTGGGCTTCATCTGCGAGGTGGGTGGCTTGGCAGGCGCACACGACATCTCCGACTTCGGCGGCTGGCGTCATTGGAAGCGCGCAGAGTCGGCCGAGTGAGAGCCGCCGACAACGATCAGCGCGGCCACGGGCGCAAGGCTTACGAGCAGGTCGACGGTGAGCCACTCTTCCGGGCTCGGCCTCGCGCTCTCCAGCGGGTCGGACTCGTGCATGCGGACGCGACTCGTGGCGGCCCTGATCGGCAATGAGGTCAATCCGACGCGGTGAACGACGCGGCGACGGAATCAGGGTCGCTCGAGCACGATGGTGTCGCAGCCGAAGAACGTGAATGTCCCGGCGGCCGTGGTGAACCGGCCTTTCGTGCAGGCCTCGCTGGTGCCGGCGGGCAGGCCGGCGTCTTGGGGCACGAAAACCGTCTCGAGATCGAGGTCGCCGTCACGGACGTTCTCGTCCGAGCGCTCCGCACCCGTCGCCAGCAGACCGTTGACCAGGTGAAATCGATCATGCGCCTGCGCTCACGAGTGCGCAAGAGGACAGACCCCGATCGTGTGAATTACCTGGTCTGAATGGCGGATACGCCGACCACGTGTTCATTGCCCACCTACTGTCACTCGACTCGATCACGAGCTGTGTTGATCAGCTCCGGGAGGTCCGAATGGCCTGATCCGGGTTGGGCTCAAAGCTTGTCGACTGCGGTTTGGATGATGGCACCGATGTCGTCGACGGTGAAGAGCGGCTCGACGCCGTCTCCGGCCCTGATGTCGATCACCTGGATCAACGCGAGGACGGCTCCTTTACGCACCACCGCGTTGTGGAGCATCCATTGCGCTCCGCCGCCGGCTTCCTCGATCGTCAACAGCACGCCGTACCGGTCGTCGCCCACGCCCGGGATCGGCATTTCTGTCGCCTGGCCAGGACCTTCCTCCTCAGCGGGGATGTCGCCGAGACAAGCCTTCAGTCCGTCGCGTAGCAGTCCAAAGGTCGCCTCGATTTCGGCGGGATCTGCCGATGACAGGAACTCCTGGGCGAAGACCATATGGCCCGTCATGTCGTCAGGTGGCTCGATCGGGTCGTCGACGGAGAGGTCGAGCTGCCGGAATGCCATCCAGCGCACCGACCCGGCCACAGCCTGCGATTCCGCACTGGCTGCAGGACACAGTTCGAGCTGGGGCAACATGGCCCGCTCTTCGTCGGTGATCACGCCGGAGGCGCCGGCCTCGGAGGCGTCGGGTGGAGTATTCACGGTCCACTCGCCCGGATAGTCACCGACCACAACCAGGCTCGACGCCAGCTGCTCGGCAGTCGGAATCGCCGATTCGGCACCGTCGCCCCCGCAGCTGGCGAGGAGTAGCCCGCCCGCGAGAAGCACAATGGGGAGACCCCGAATCACTCGTTCCATGACGCGCATCCTTCACCTGGGCTCAGCAGGGCCAAGCACAGCACTCGGCTCCTCACCCATCAGCTTTTACAGGACTCGAAGGGCCGGACAGAGCACAACGGCCCCCGCTGTCTTCGCCGGGCTGTTCGCGATCCGGCACAACGATCGTCCGATGCGTTGATCTCGCCGACACATGGATCGTTGCAACGCCATTGGGGAAGATCCCGACCACAGTGGTGCGCCGCTTCCCGAGTTCGAGATCACCGACCTTGGTCGACGTTGTCAGTTGCCGGCTGCCATTGCGGTGTGTCGTGCGGTCGACCGGTCATTCCCACGGGCCGGCACCGATGTTGTCGGCGGGCCACGGGCCTCGCTGATTCATCCTCGTCGCGGACGCTGTGTTCCGGTCTTGTTCGAAACATCCTCGAAACTCACTCGTCGGCCGGAATGACGATAGGGGCGGACGGAGTTGCCGTGGCTTCGAGTGGAGTAACCCGCTTCATCGAATGAACACCTACGAAGGAGTTATCCCATGGATACCGTTCAATCCCCTCGACTGAGGAGAAACCATCACCGACTGGCCAGGGGCCTCGCAGCCCTGTTGATCGGCGCCGCTGGTGCTGCATCGTTGTCGGGTACGGCGGGCGCGCAGACCGGCAACGTGGTCACCCTCGAAGCTTCGGCGTACAAGATCACCGACCTCGCAGTGGGAGCCCGTTCAAGGATCCCGGCGGGGACGGTACTGACCCCCGTCATCCTGCGAACCGCTGACCCCGACCAGGGTCCTTTCCCGACCGGCGCCTACACCGACCCGACCAGAATCGATGTTGGAGAGGAGATCACCATCTCGGTGGATGGGACCACGATCGCCACGACCTTCCCGGGCACGCGCCCAG
>JBBQUN010000144.1:0-11720 GCA_038212405.1 Acidimicrobiales bacterium
CATGGGTTGCGGCGTTCCGGTGTTGCCGACCGTCGCCGAGAGGTCATCGACCATGGCGCAGGCGCCGACCCCGGCAGCGTTGGCCGCGCTGCGAGAGGCACGAGCGTGGAGTCCGGCGATCACGACCAGGTCGATGTCGCCCGGTTCGAGCTGGCATTCCTTGAAGGCAGCGTCGGCCGCTTCGGTGACGAGCGGCAGGTACACGTGCTCGCCGAAACGGTCTTCCCACACTCGCGAGTGTGTCCACCCCGGCAACCGCCACCGCTCCAAGAACTCAGCAGTCGAGGAAGCTCCACCGAGCCATTCGGCGATCACCGGACCATCGTTGTCGCTGCCGATCATGAGCGCAACGGCGGCGTCACCACTGTTTGCTTCGTCGGCCGATGAAGGGCGACCGGAGCGGACGTCGGAGGAGACGATCAGTGATGGTCGGCGACCTTCGAGGGCCGAACGCAGCGCAAGCGAGAGCGAACGTGGCGAACCACCGGCGTCGCCGGCCATGCTCGACGACGGCAGACGCAGCGCAGCGTGGATCACGTTGGCATTGGTCTTGTCGAGGTACGGAGGAGTCGTGGAGACGAACGTGAGGGTGTCGGGGGTGACATCGACGGTGCGCATCAACGACCGAGCGGCTTCGACCGACATCGACGTTGCGTCCTCATCGAAACCGGCGACCGTGCGGGTGCCCCGCCCGCCTCCACTGCCGAGCGCTGCGGTGATCGCGCCGCGCTGCAGCCGATGGTGAGGGAGGTAGGTCCCGTAGCCGATGAGTCCTCGCACGTGTGCTCCTCGGAGAGGTCGTTGGTCTGAACCGACACACTACTCCTGCCTGACAGTGCGGCGAATTCGCAACGCCGAGCCAGCTCAGCGGGGAGCGCGTCGTTTGGAATCGCTCGACCTGCCCTGCCGAACTAACCTCCGCCCATGGCCATGACCGATGAAACCACCGTGAGCAACGGGGTGCGAAACGCACGACCCGGCGCCATCTCCACCCGCCCGACCAACTACGCCAGCTTCGGCGTTTCGACTCTCACCCCGCACCTCGGTGCCGTGGTGCAAGGCCTGGATCTGTCCGCTCCTCTCGATGAACAGCAGCGGACCGACGTCGTCCAGGCGTTCGCCGACTGGGGTGTGTTGGTGTTTCGAGACCAGGTGCTCGACCGCGAAGCCCACAAAGACTTCGGCCGCCACTTCGGCGAACTGCACGTGCACCCGATGAACTTCGCCCGCAAACAAGATCCGGAACTGCTCATCGTCAAGACCACGGCCGACTCGCCCTACACCGCAGGCGACGCCTGGCACGCCGACGTCACCTGCGACGCCAACCCGCCCTATGCCTCGCTGCTCTACGTCACCGAGACCCCCGAGTGTGGTGGCGGCGACACCCTTTACGCCGACATGGCCTTGGCCTACGAACTGCTGTCGCCAACCATGCAGACGTTCCTCGAAGGACTCACTGCGGTACATGACGGGAGTATCCCGTACATCGGCGCCTACAAGTCGACCCCACCCGAGGGCGGCTACCCCCGCAACGAACACCCGGTCATTGCGTTGCATCCGGTGACCGGCGAGAAGCTGCTGTATGTCAACAGCGCGTTCACGTCTCACATCGTTGGCATGCAGCGTTGGGAGAGCAAAGCGCTCCTCGAATCGTTGTACGACTTCATCGCGACGACGCCGCGTCTCCACGCCCGGGTCGAGTGGCAGCCGAACACCCTGACGATGTGGGACAACCGGCGAGTCCAGCACCACGCCGTGTGGGACTACTACCCCAACTCTCGCTACGGCGAACGCGTCTCGACACTCGGTGTCGAACCCATCGGCGTTGCTGCGGGGATGAACAACATCGATGCTCGCTGAGCTCACGAGCCCGATCGACATCGCCACGTTCGGGATCTGGAGCGGCCTCCTCGACGCGCACCCGACCAGCCACGTGCTCGAGGCGGTCGCCGAACTCGACGCCATGGGATGGGGTTGCCTCTGGCGACCAGAGTCCACGGGTCGAGAACCGTTCATCACTGCCGCCCTGTGGTTGTCGGCGAGTGAACGAATGGCGGTGGCAACGGGGATCGCCCAGACCTATGCCCGTCATCCGCTCACCACGATGGCTGCGGCGCGAACGCTCGACGAGGCCTTCCCCGATCGCTTCCTCCTGGGGCTCGGCGTCAGCCACGCACCGCTGGTCGAGGGTATTCGCAACCTCGACTACTCGACGCCGCTCACCGACATGGCCAACCATCTCGATGCCATGGACGCCGCTCCGTTCAGCGGCCTTGCCCGCCCCGGTCGTCCGCCCCGCCTTCTCGCCGCTCTTGGCCCAAAGATGCTGGCGTTGGCGGCCGAGAAGGCCGACGGAGCACACCCGTACTTCACCACCCCCGATCACACCGTCATCGCCCGAGACGTGCTGGGGCCCGACAAGTTCCTGGCCCCCGAGCAGATGGTGGTGATCGAAACCGATCCCGAGGTTGCCCGCAACATCGCCCGCAAGAACATGGCCCGGTACCTCCAGCTCCCGAACTACACCAACAATCTGCTCCGGCTGGGGTTCACCGAGGCTGATGTGAGCGAGATCAGCAATCGACTGGTCGACGCCATCGTCCCGTGGGGCAGCGTCGAGACCGTGGCGCCTCGCATCCGTCACCACCTCGAAGCCGGCGCCGACCATGTCTGCGTGCAGGTGCTGGTCGACGGAATCGACCTTCCGATGAACCAGTATCGAGCGCTGGCCGAAGCACTGATTTGAGCAGAGGGGCGATGCTCGGCCATGAGAGCCGGCTGCCAAACCGGGACTGACCAGAAGTCGAAAAATCGGCGGTGAGCTGTAAGGATCACTCCATGCTGAACGCGCTCGATGATTATCCGATCCACCAGACGCCGGAGCCGATCGCCCAGCTCGCAACAACCGATCGCAATGCCTATGACCGCACGTGGTTCAACGGCTACAGCGCTGACGCGTCGATGTATTTCGGGATCGGGATGGCGATCTACCCACATCGCGGTGTCATGGACTGTGCGTTCAGCTGTGTCTCCAAAGACGGACGACAGCACGCGTTCTTCGCCTCGCGCAACGCGCCGCTGGAACGCACCGACATGCGAGTGGGCCCGTTCAGGATCGAGATCATCGAACCACTGCGCCGAGCACGAGTGGTACTCGAAAACAACGACACCGGCATCAGCTGCGACCTCACGTTCTCTGCCCGTACGTCGGGCATTCAAGAGGGGCGCCAGACCCTATGGCAGGGCAACCGGCGGGTGATGGACGCGACTCGCTTCGACCAATTCGGCCGCTGGACTGGCACGGTCACCCACCCCGATGGTGAGTTCGCCGTCGACAACTGGTTCGGCACCAAGGACCGATCGTGGGGCATTCGAGGCGTCGGCGAGCCAGAGACCGGCGGCGCTCCCGTCGGGCCTCGCTCCGCCTTCTTCCTGTGGGCGCCGTTGTTCTGGGACGACCACATCTCGCATGCCATCTTCTTCGATGGGCCCAATGGCGAACCCCTGGTACGAGAGGGCATCGAGGCGCCGCTGTTCGCCACCGAGGCCGATATTCCGACATCGCTGGAGGGAACCGACACCCGCATGCTCACCGCCATCCACCGCGTCGAGTACCACCCGGGAACGCGGCTGGCCAAGTACGCCGAGATCGATCTGATCCGCCTGGATGGAAGCAAGCGAACGATCTCCCTGGAGCCCCAACTCACGTTCCAGATGAAGGGCCTGGGCTACGGCCACCCCACCTGGAGGCAAGGCATGTGGAAGGGCGAACTCGAGGTTGGCTACGAGGTCTACGAACCCGCCGAGATCGATCCGCTCCGGCTCGAGAACCTGCATGTGCAGCAGATCGTGAAGGCCAGCGATGGCACCAAGACCGGCATTGGTGTACTCGAACAGATCGCCATCGGCCCGCACGCGCCCTCGGGCCTCACCGGCATGCTCGACGGTTTCGCCGGGTAGGGCGCCACACCATCGACGCCACCGCTACACCGCAACGACGGGCTCGGCAACGAACTGGGTTCGACACAGTTCGGCATAGAGGCCGTCATTGGTGATCAGCTCATCGTGGGTGCCGAGTTCGATGACGCGACCGCTGTCGATCACGGCGATCTGGTCAGCCGCTCGAACGGTGGCGAGACGGTGGGCGATCACGATGGAGGTCCGACCAACCAACGCGTTGTCGAGTGCCGCATGCACCAACGTCTCGGAATTCGCGTCGAGGTGCGCTGTTGCCTCGTCGAGGATGACCACCGACGGGTCCTTCAGCAACAACCGAGCGATGGCAATGCGCTGCTTCTCGCCACCCGACAGACGATGCCCGCGGTCACCGACCACGGTGTCGACCCCGTCGGGCAGGCGGTCGACGACATCCCATATCTGAGCGGCCCGAAGCGCCACTTCGAGCTCGGCGTCGGTGGCTGACGGCTTGGCGTAGCGCAGGTTCGATGCCAACGTTTCGTGGAACAGGTGGACGTCTTGAGAGACAACACCGACGGCTTCGCCAACGCTGGTCAGGGTCGAGTCGCGTAGGTCGACCCCGCCGATCCTGACCGCCCCGCCCGTCGGGTCATAGAGGCGCGAGACCAAACCGGCAATGGTGGTCTTGCCGGCACCCGAGGGACCAACGAGCGCCAGCGTCTGGCCCGGCTCCACTCGGAGCGACACGCCGTGCAGCACCTGCTCTGACTCACGAGGATCGAGTCTGGCAACGCCTTCGAGCGAGGCCAGCGAGACCTCGGCAGCATTCGGATAACGGAAATCGACCGAGTCGAATTCGACCGTGACGTTGCCGCTGGGAATCCTGACCGGATTCTCGGCGTCGACGATCATCGGTTCCAGGTCGAGCACTTCGAACACGCGCTCGAAACTGACCATCGTGGTCATCACGTCGACCTGCACGTTCGAGAGGGACGTGAGCGGACCGTAGAGGCGATTGAGGTAGGCCGTGAGCGCAACCAGGGTGCCAATACCGAGCGAACCGGTCGCGGCCATCACCCCGCCGACGCCATAGACCATGGCGACGGCCAGTGAGGCCAGGAGCCCGAGCGAGGTCATCACGATCCGTTGATACATGGCGGCGGTGACACCGATGTCGCGCACACGGTTGGTGCGGCGAGCGAAGGCAGCCGACTCGTCCTCGGGACGACCGAACAGTTTCACGACCATGGCCCCCGACACATTGAATCGCTCGGTCATCATCTGTCCCATCTCACCGTTGAGCCGATAGCGCTCACGAGTGATCTTCGACAGGCGATCACCGGTCCACCGGGCGGGCAGCACGAACAGCGGGAGGAGCCCGAGGGCGAGCAGCGTGATCTGCCACGACAGCACGAGCATGGCCGTGATCGTTGCGACAACGCCGATCACGTTGCCGACCACATTGGAAAGCGTCGACGTGAACGCCTGCTGGGCACCCTGAACATCGGAGTTGAGTCGGGTGACGAGCGCACCGGTTCCGGCTCGGCTGAAGAAGCCGATCGGCATGCGCTGCACGTGATCGAAGACCTGCGATCGAAGGTCGGCAATGAGGCTTTCGCCGATCCTTGCCGAAAACCAACGCTGCACGATTTCCATCACCGCCGTCATCACTGCCAACACGGCGATGACGACGCTCAACCAGATCACCACCTCGGTCTTGCCCGGTGTGATGCCATCGTCGATGATCGCCTTCAGCACCAGTGGGGTCGCTGCTCCCATCAACGATGAGGCAACGACGAGGGCCAAAAAGCCGCCGATCATGCGGCGGTACGGCTGAGCGAACCGGAGCACCCTGGCGTAGGTGCCAGGGGCGAGTCGGTGGTTCATGACGGAGCGGTCTTGGGAAAGTGAGCGTCCAGGTCTTGGCATGTGGTCTCGGTTCGTGCGTTCGGCAACTCGGGTGCGAGCGAATGAGCCAAGCCGTGCGCTTACCTCATAGTGATGTAAACTCACCATATGCCCGAATCTATTCCGATCAGCGCTGAGATCGCGGATCATCTCGAGTTCCTGAGTCGTCGGATGCGCCACGCAGCTCGCACGCAATTCGAGCCGCTCGGTCTGACACCAGCGCTGGCCCGGGCGCTCGGCATCATTGGGCGAGCACGGGAACCGATTCGCATGAGCGAGCTGGCCGATCATCTGCGCATCGCCCGACGTTCGGCAACCTCAGTGGTCGACGAGCTCGCCGAGCGAGGCTTGGTGAGTCGCAGTGACGACATCACCGACCGACGAGCAGTCGTGGTATCGCTGACCGACGGGGGTCATGCCCTCATGCATGAGATGCGGGCGCGTCGACGCAAAGCCGGCGCTCAACTCGTTGCCGGTCTCAGCTCGACTGATCAGCGAGGACTTCTCGACCTCCTCCGCAAGCTCGAGGACAATGCTCCGCCCCATCAGCATCACCGCCACTGAGGCCCACCCAGATCGCTCGATCCGACTCAGCGATCACGACACGGCTGTTGCCGGTGTCGATTCGAGATCGTCGAGCACGGTGCGCAGCATATCCATCGTCGTTTGGGGGTTCACCACGCAGATCCGCAGACAGGTCTCACCCCGGAACCGAGTGGGCACGATCAGGTAGGAGCCGTCGTTGGCCCGATCCTCACACCACCGTTTGGTGTCCTCGACCGAGAGGTCGGTTCGGCGAAACAGCACCACCGACAGGTCGGGTTCGAGAAGGAGTTCGAGCGACGGGCGCCGCTTCACCTCCGCAGCAAATGACCGAGCGGTGGCGAGGGTCAGCTCCATCGCCTTGGCGTAGGCGTCGGTGCCGTAGGTGGCAAGCGAGAACCACAACGGCAGTCCCCGAGCCCGCCGAGATAGGTGATAGGCGTAGTCGGACGGATTCCAGTCGGAGCGGTCGACCTCTTCGAGATAGTCGCCGTGTTGTGCGTGAGCCTTCGCCGCCAACGCAGGATTGCGATAGACCAGCGCTGCGCAGTCGTAAGGAGCGAACAGCCACTTATGAGGGTCGATTCCAAAGCTGTCGGACCGCTCGATACCGTTGAACGCCGGCCTGGCCGATGGAGCGCACAGCGCAGCCAGCCCGTAGGCACCGTCGACGTGGAGCCACAGTCCTCGTTCTTCGCAGAGGTCGGCGATGGCGTCGAGTTCGTCGATCGCGCCGGCGTTGGTCGTGCCTCCGGTTGCTGCGACACCAAAGACTTCGTGGCCGTCGGCGTCGGCCGCTTCGAGTGCCGTTCGCAGCGCCGTACCAGTCATTCGGTCACGGTCATCGATCCCGACCGTGACGAGCCCGACATCCATCACGTTCGCCGTCGCACGGATCGATGCATGCGCCTCGCCGGTCACGGCAATACTCAGTCGCCCCGTCGAGCCGATCCGATCCCGGTAGGCCGACCGGGCCGTCACGAGCGCCGAGAGGTTGGCAGCCGAGCCACCACTCACGAAGGTGCCGCCGGCGGTCGAGGGATAGCCGGCCAAGTCGGCCAGCCATCCAAGCGCCTGGTTCTCTGCTGCGATGGCACCGGCACCGGCTTCCCAGACACCGGCGAAGATCGACGATGCGCTCACGACCAGATCGAACAGGGCAGCGGCATTGGTCGGCGCGGTGGGCACATACGCCAGATTCATCGGGTCATCCATCGGGCGACAGGCCGGCATCAGGGTGTCACGGAACAGGGCGAGTGCTCGATGGGCACCGACACCGCGAGGCGACACCGCCCCCTCGAGCGCAGCGGCCAATTGTTCGGCAGGCTCTGCTCCCCATCGAGGGTCCTTCGGTTCACGCAGCCGCTCGATGGCGTAGCCGATAACCGAATGGGCAAACAGGTCCGTGCTCTCGTCCCAGTGATGCATCCCCGACATGTCTTCAACCTCGTTCTGTGTGTCAGTCTCGCCGCCGCCGGCCTTCTGTGTGCCAGAGTGCCCGCCAGCGGCAAGTCTGGCGCACAGAAGCGGAGGGTCGGTGACTCTGGCACACAGAAGCGGGAGAGTGCTGGCTCAGATGCGTTCGAAGTAGCGGTGCATCTCCCAATCGGTCACCGCCCGGTCATAGGCGGCGGCTTCGGATCGGGCGAAGTGGAGGTAATGATCGACGACGTCGCCGCCCAGCAACCGGCGAGCGTCGTCGCTGGCTCCAAATCGTTCGCCCGCTTCGTGCAGCGTGGTCGGTAGTGCCGGCAGGTCGGTCGAGACATAGGCGTCACCGGTGAACTCCGGTGGCGGCTCGATCTCGTTGGCGATGCCGTCGAGCCCGCTGGCGAGTGCGGCGGCAAAGGCAAGGTAGGGATTGGCATCGGCGCCGGGAATCCGGCATTCGATCCGGAGCGACGAGCCATCACCCACTCGCCCGTCGCCAACCACTCGAAACCCGACCGTGCGATTGTCGGTCGACCAGGCGAGACGAGTCGGTGCCCACGATGCAGTCTGGAATCGCTTGTAGGAGTTGACCGTCGGTGCATAACACACCATGAGCGCCGGAGTGTGACGCATCCAACCGCCGAGGAACCAACGGAATTCGTCGCTGCGCCCATCGTCCGAGGCGGGATCGGCGAAGGTATTGCGACCGTTCGCCCACAGGCTCAGGTGCAGGTGACAGCTGCTTCCCGGCTGATCGGCGTCGGGCTTGGCCATGAACGAAACACTCACGCCCATCGAGTCGGCGAGGGCCTTGAGCCCGTGTTTCATGATGGTGTGGCGGTCAGCCATGACCAGCGCATCGCCATAGCGAACGTTGAGTTCGTGCTGGCCGATCGCCGCCTCACCCTTGCTGCTCTCCACCGGAATCTCCGACGCCGTCAGCATGCGCCGCGCTGGCGCCAATATGTCTTCCACCCGAGCGCTCTGGAGCAGGTGGTAGTCCTCGACGTACCATCCTGCCGATTCCAGGTTTCGATAGCCACGTTCGTGCGCCTCTCGATAGCTCGAGCGGAAGACGAAGAACTCGAGCTCGGAGGCACCGGCGGTGTCGAATCCTGCTGCGGTGGCCCGCTCGATTTGGGAGCGAAGGATCGATCGAGGGGCAACAGCGATATGGCGGTGAGTGGCATCGTCGAGCACGTCGCACAACACCAGTGCCGTTCGATCGACCCACGCCGCGAGGCGAAGGGTTTCGAGATCAGGAACGAGGTGAAAATCGCCATAACCCTTCTCCCACGACGCCGACGCATAGCCCGGTACTGGCTCCATCTCCATGTCGACCGTCATGAGGTAGTTGCAGGCGTGAGTCCCCTCGTCGAGGTGGTCGAGGAAGAACCGGGCATCGAGCCGTTTGCCGAGCAGCCGGCCGTAGTGATCGGTGAAGGCCATCACCACCGTGTCGATTTCGCCATCGTCGATGTGCCTGGTCAGAACGTCGAGCTGCATCGACCCATACTGCCGCTTGCCAGAGCTCCATGCTTTGTTAGTGTCCAGCCATGGGGCAAACAATGCTGACTATCGAACCGATCGACTCGTCGTTCGGGGCTCACGTCCATGACATCGACCTGGCCGCGGTCGGCGACACCCTGTGGCCTGCGCTTCGAGAAGCATGGGTCGAATACGGGCTCCTCGTGTTCCACGACCAGCAGTTGTCCAAAGCGCAACAAGACGAGTTCGCTCGCCGGTTCGGTCCGCTGGAGTTCGCCGCAGCAGCGATCTCCAACCTCGGCCGAGACGGCACGATCCACGCCGATCCCGACGATGACGTGGTGAAGTCACTACGGGGCAATGAGGGGTGGCACCACGACAGCACCTATATGCCGGTGCAGGCGATGGGCGCGGTCTTCAGCGCCGATATCGTGCCACCGTCGGGCTCGTCAACGGGGTTCGCCGACATGCGGGCCGCCCATGATGCGCTCGACCAGGCCACCCGCGACCAGCTCACAAGGCTCCAGGCTCACCACTCGCTCGAATACAGCCAGGGTCGCGCCGGGTATCTGCCAACGCCCGACGCTGACGGCGGCTACCACTTCTACGGCTACCACGGAGGCGCCGCGCCGCTGCGGCCGATGATCAAGGTGCACCCCGACACGGGACGGCCAAACCTCTGCGTTGGTCGCCACGCCCACAACATCGTCGGTATGGATCCGACCGAGTCCGAGCGCTTCATCGATGACCTCAACGAGCGAGCGATCCAACCGGCGTGGACCCACCATCACCACTGGACCGTGGGCGACGTGGTCGTCTGGGACAACCGCAGGCTGATGCATTGCGCCGTGCCGTTCGACATGAGCGAGCCGCGTCGAATGTGGCACACCCGAATCGCCGGTGATCCTGCCACCGAGTTGGCCCTGAACTATCCAGCCACCGTCGCTGCGCCGACGCCTCCAACGGCTTGACCAACCGGCCACCGTCGCAGCAGTCGGGCCTTCCCGCGGCTCCAACTGGATGAAGTACCGCAAGTGCATCCGACGATCGTGATCCGTGGTCTGACGTCGCTGCTCGGGCGAGCGGTGAAGCGCTCGAGTTCGATGCGAGCGTCATCGCAGTAGCGTCGATCCATGGCGATCTCGTGTGTGTACTGCAACGGCGAACACGGTTCGGCGGCACAGGTTCGCCAGTGTTGGCTCGACCACGATCAACCACCAACAACGACCGACTCGATCGATCACAGCCAAAACGGCGACGGTCGTGATGCCGACGACGACGACCAACCACCATCACTTGCCCTTGCCCCGGCTCGGCCGATGGCCCGCCCGACCCAGCCCCGTGTCGAGGCGATCACCCTTCGGCGGGGCTCGGCTCCCGCCGCGGCTGGGCCCGACGCGCTTGGCCGAAACATCATCGTTGCCGGCAACAGCCCGGTGCCCGAGCCATGGCGCGAAGCCACGCGGCTATTGATCGACGACTCAGCCGTGCGTCAGCCAGCCGCGGCCATCGACCAGTTGCGCCGCGCCGCCGCTACCCGTCAACGCCTGGTGATCGAGCTGGCGGTCGACTTCGAGAAGGAACCAGCGTCGGTCGAGCGACGGGCTCCGCACGAGCTCAGTCCATCGTTCGCCTTCGAACTCGACGAGCTGTGACACCTCGTGTGGTCCAACAGTGTCGACCATCGGGGCCCCGAGCAACCGTCCTGGATCGGTCTCGATGCGGCGATTGTCGCCGGGGCAAAACCGGTCAGCGACGGTTCAGCCGACGTGATCCTTGCTTCGGGCGAGCTCGTCTGGATCGACGGTGGACCGTTCCGTCACACCGATCCGATCGATGGACTTGCCGTCATGCCCTTCGTCTCGATCGAGCACCGGTCGCTCGTGACCCCTGACCCCAATCGAGCCGAGGCCGACCTCGCTCCCGACCAGCTCGCAGCGGTCACCCACAACGGCGGTACCGCACGGATCATTGCGCCGGCCGGTTCGGGCAAAACTCGTGTCCTCACCGAACGGGCTCGCCATCTCTTGACCAACTGGAACGTGCCGCCCAGCGCCGTCAGTCTCGTCGCGTTCAACAAGCGGGCGCAGGAGGAAATCGCCGAACGCACGACCGATCTGCCGACGCTCGGCATCCGCACGCTGAACGCCATCGGTCTCGCCATCGTGAATGGCACGCCTCCGTTCGCGGCGCAGCCCAAGCGGTGGAACACGATCAACGAGATCGACGTTCGACGGGTCATTGGCAATCTGGTCTCGTTTCCCCGCCGCCGCAACGCCGATCCGGTGGCCCCCTGGATCGAGGCGCTGAGCGTGATCCGACTTGGCCTCGTCGATCCCTCCGACGTCGAAGCTCGCTACGACGGCGACGTCGATGGCCTGGCCGAGATGTGGCCGAAGTATCGGGCCGAACTCGCTCGCGCCGGTGCCGTC
>JBBQUN010000145.1:0-11584 GCA_038212405.1 Acidimicrobiales bacterium
CTCGGGTTCTCGACTCGGGGGATCGAGCGGAGCAGCGCCTGGGTGTAAGGGTGCTTCATGTTGGCGAACAGGGAATTCGTTGGCGCCTTCTCGGCAATGCGACCGCCGTACATCACTGCGATCTCATCGGTGCGACCGGCAACGACGCCAAGGTCGTGCGTGACGAGCACCATGGCCATGAACCGCTCGGCCTGCTGGTCTTGGAGCAGATTCAGGATCTGGGCTTGGACCGTGACGTCGAGTGCCGTGGTTGGTTCGTCGGCGAAGAGCAACTTGGGCCCACACGCCATGGCAACCGCGATCATCACCCGCTGACGCATACCGCCGGAGAGTTGATGGGGGAACTCGTCGAATCGTTTCTCGGGCTCGGGGATGTTGACCGACCGCAGCAGCTGTTCGGCAACGAGACGAGCCTCCTTGCGATCGACATCGAGGTGCAACCGCAACGGTTCGGTGATCTGTTTGCCGATCTTCATCACGGGGTTGAGTGACGACATCGGGTCTTGGAAGACCATCGCCATCTCCTTGCCCCAGATCGAACGCATCTCCTTGTCGGAGCGTCCGAGCAGCTCCTGGCCCTCGAACTTCACGCTTCCTTCGCGGTGCACGTTGTGCTTCGGCAGCAGATTCATGATCGACCGAGAGAGCACCGTCTTGCCGGAGCCGGACTCGCCGACGACGCCCAGGGTCTTGCCCCGTTCGAGTGTGAGCGAGACGCCATCGACGGCGCGTACTCGGCCGCCGGCGGTGAGGAAGTGGGTTCGTAGGTCGGTGATCTCGAGGAGCGGACCCTTGGTGGCGTCGGCGGCAGCGAGATGATTGGTAGTGGCGTCGGTCACAGGCAGAACCTACTCGATGCGGGGCTTGGTGCCACAACGCTGCTGGTCCGAGTGGGTGGCGTCGCTAGGGTTGAGCGGTGTTCTCTTTCGATGATCTTCCCCGGCCAACAAACAAGCGGCTGGCCCTCAAGGTCACCCCAGCGGCCGAACGCGAACTCCGCAAGCGCCATCCGTGGCTCTACGACGGCGGGATCACCGCCGGCGCCGACGACGGTCGTGCCGGCGACCTGGCGGTCGTTTTCGACAAGAAGCGAGCGTTCCTGGCCATTGGATTGTTCGATCCCGATTCGCCGATCGCAGTGCGGGTGTTGCATCACGGCAAACCAACCACGATCGATGCTGGCTGGTGGCGGTCAACGATCGACGCTGCGCTCGGGCGGCGCCAATCCCTGATCACGTCTTCGGGTGAAGCGGCGACGACGGGTTACCGCCTGATCAACGGCGAAAGCGATGCCCTGCCGGGATTCATCGCTGATCGCTATGACCACGTGCTCGTGGTGAAGCTGTACAGCCAGGCATGGTTCCCTCACCTTCGAGAGGTCCTGCCGGCACTCGTCGCCGCCTGCGCCGATGCGGGTGCCACCGTCGACACGCTCGTCATCCGTTTGGCCCGCACGGTGCAACAGCAGGCGAAGCGGAACGATGCAACGAACGGGCGAGCAGGGCACGGTCTCCACGATGGTTTGGTGCTCGACGCTGCATCGTTCGAGCCGGTCGAACTGGTCGAGCCGGTGTTGTTCCTCGAGAACGGGCTGCGGTTCGAGGCGTATCCGATCAGCGGGCAAAAGACCGGGCATTTCCTCGACCAGCGAGACAACCGTCGACGAGTTCGAGACCGGGCGAAGGGGGCAGCGGTGCTCGACGTCTTTGCTTGCACCGGGGGCTTCTCGGTCTATGCAGCCGCCGGCGGCGCGCGGTCGGTCCACAGCATCGATTCCGCCAGCGGCGCCATTGGAACCGCGAAGCGCAACATGGCGCTGAACCCCGAAACGGGCGACACCCATTTCACCACTGCGGTGGTGGATGCCTTCGAAGCCATGGCGTCATTGGCTGATCGAGGGGAGCGATTCGACATCGTCATCGTCGATCCGCCGTCGTTCGCTCACAAACAGGCCGACCTGCAACGGGCGTATTCTGCCTACCGACGCCTGACCAAGCTGGCACTGCAACTCGTCGAGCCCGACGGGCTGCTCGTGCAAGCCTCCTGCTCGGCCAGGATTCCGGCTGCCGACTTCTTCGAGAACGTGCTCGATGCTGCGGCCGATGCGGGCATCGGCCTCTATGACATCGTCGAAACGGGCCACGCTCTCGATCACCCGGCCACCTTCTTCGAGGGCTACTACCTCAAGGCGATGTTCGCCCGCTGCTCGTAGCCCTCGTCGATCAGGCGATGGTGAAGGTCAGTTGATGGTGAAGGTCAGTTGATGGTGAAGGTCTGGATGTTCGAGCGCCATGACTGGTTGCCTGCGGCGTCGATTGCTCTGACGTTGACGCTGTAGGTGCCAGGTGCGAGTTCGCTGAGGGTTCCCGTGGTGCTCGGGAAGGTATCGAGCAGCGTGCCAGCGCCGTCGAACACCCGGTAGCCAACAACGGCGACGTTGTCGGTCGAGGCGTTCCACGAGAGGTCGACGCTGTTGGCCCCGACGCTCGCCAGGACCAGCCCCGTCGGGGTCGATGGTCGGAGAAGGTCGACGACGGCGCCGGTCACGGTGAACGTCGTGAAGCCGCTGCGATAGGAGACATTGCCGGCAGCGTCAGAAGCCTTCGTGTACACGGTGTAGGTGCCGGGGGTGAGACCGCTGATGACGCCGGCATTGGTCGGGCTGTCGAGGAGCACGACGCCGCTGGGTGCACCGTTGATGCTGTCGGCGATGATCTGGTAGCCGGTGACGCCAACGTTGTCAGTCGACTCGAACCACACGAACGATGCGCTGTCAGCGGTGACCGCTACGACCTGGGGTCGCCCAGGAGTGCTCGGCCGCTCGGAGTCGGCGACGGCTCCGGTGATCGCGAACGAAGCGAAACCGCTTCGGTTGGATTCGTTGCCCTGGAGGTCATAGGCCTTGGTGTAGACCTCGTACGTTCCCGGTGCGAGGCCGGTGACCGTGCCCGAGTTGGTGGGGGTGTCCAGTAGCACGGCGCCGCTGGGTGCGCCATCGATGGTCTCGGCGACGAGGCGATAGCCGACGACCCCGAAGTTGTCGGTGGAAGCGTTCCACGTGAACGAGGCGGAGTCGATACCGACGTTTTCTGGTACCGGTTGGCCAGGCGTACTGGGAGGCTCGGTATCGGTTGGATTCGGGCCCTCGTCGCAGAGGCGGGTCATGCCGTATTGGGTCTGTCCGCCAGAAGAGGTGATGTTGCCGGCAAACCAGACGCAGCCGTCAGGTGACCCGTGGATGGCCCAGATGCCCGGCCCGCCGCTGGTGATCTGTGGCTGGAAACCGGTGTCTCGGAGACCGGTGGTGGCATCGAACGCCGTGACCCACGCCATCGGGCCGGTGTTCACCACGGGAGGCCGGGGGAAGGCGTTTCGCCAAGGGATGGGGCTGTCGGCCGTCTCGAGGTACTGGCCGAGTCGACAATGGCAGCCTGCGTAGACGGTGTTGCCGACGACCTCGAGGTCCTGGAAATCACCGTTGTTGGGCTGCGCCATGTGGAACTTGTGCAAGGAGAGATCGGACTCGTTCAAGACCTGGACGAAGTGTTCGCTGCCGACGATCCACACGAAACCGCCTGCCACTTCGACGTCGTACAGATAGCGGCGATTGACCGTTGCAGTGTTCGGGCTGATTGGCAGGACACCGGTGGCGTTGTCGCCGGTCACCGATGACAGAGCGACGAAGCCGTTGCTGGCGAAGGCGAAGTTGGCGGAGTTGAAGTAGCCGGCGAGATACACCCGGTCATCGGTCGGGCTGGCAGCGACACCCCAGATGGATCCGCCCTGGATGACCGGACGCCAGACGCTGTCGATCATTCCCGTGTCGAGGTCATAGCGGCCGGCTCGATAGGCGGCCTGGCCCTGGTTGCCACTCGACATCGAGGTGAATCCGCCGGCGGCGTAGAGGTAGCCGTGTCCAACATCGAGGCCGCGAACGAGGTTGTAGCCACCGATGCGTCCGGCCCATGTGGTGTCGATCGCGCCGGTCGCGGGGACGAGGGCAACGAGGCCACCGGTCGGGGTGCCGTTCACGGTGGCGAAGTCGCCGCCGACGAAGAGACGGCTGCCGTCGGGGCTGGCTTCGAGTGCGTAGACCGCGCCATCGAGCGTCGGTCGCCAGCTCGAGATGAACACACCGGTGTTGGCATCGAATGCTGCGATCGCTGCCTGGGGTTCGGTCGTCGCGCCGTTGGTGGCAGCAGTGAAGCGGCCGCCCATGTAGATCACGTTGCCGATTTGCTCGGTGGCGAAGACTTCGGAGCGAATCGAGTCGGTCTGAGTGCCGGTCAGGTTGCCGGTGACACCCCATGAGGTTGTCGCTGCCGGCGACAATTGGGCTCCCGCCGTGGTCGGAGCGATCGTCGATACCCCAAGTGCGGTGGCAGCGATGACGACGGCGCCGAGCACACGACCCCAGGTCGAGCTGCCCCACATCGATCGTGAGCCTGGCGACCAGCGAGACGAGTTGTGCGAACGTCCACCCATGATGATCCTTCGGAGCGCATGGATCCAGGCTGTTCCCAGAAGAATCGCCAGGATAGTGGACGCTGAGAGTGGTCAAATGAGCGGAAATGCCTCGGTGTGTAGTCGATGGGACTACGCACCGGGGCACCTCATTCGAGCAGCCTGTTTGTCGCCCCTGAAGGCGGGTGGCTCACTCCGAGCGCTGGGTACCGACCTTGAGGGAGTTGAAGGCAACGTCCTTGTCGACGCTGGGTTCACGCGGGAGTCCAAGGACCCGGTCGCCGATGATGTTTTTCTGGATCTCATCGGTGCCACCAGCGATGTTGGCGCTGAAGGATCCGATGATCGCCTTCATGTACTTCTCGGCGTGGGCGTTGGGGTCGGCCGAATTCCAGGCCATGGCATCGGGACCGGCGATTTCGGCGATCATCGACCGAGTGAGCCGGGCAATGCCAGCGCCGTGCAGTTTGCCGAGCGAGCCTCCTGGCCCAGGAGCCTTGCCCGCTTTGAGTTCGGCCCGTGTGCGCATCGACACCAGGCTCTTTGCTGCCTCTTCGCTGTAGAGCTTGGCGAGCATCTGGCGGATCACCGGATCGCCAGAGACACCACGGCGGCGTGCTTCGTCGGAGAGCCACTTGAAGTTGGGGGTCTTGATGCCGCTGGTCGACCCAGTACCGATCGCGACCCGTTCGTACATGAGCATGGCGGTGGCGAGACGCCAACCGTCATTGAGGGTCCCGATGAGCCAATCCTTGGGAATCCGCAAGTCGGTGAAGAACACTTCGTTGAAGTGCATGCCGCCGTCGATCTGGTGGATCGGCCGAATTTCGACGGCCGGATCCTTCATGTCGACGATGAACATCGAGATGCCGCGATGCTTGGGCTGGTCGGGATCGGTGCGGGCAACCAAGATACCGTAGTCACACTGGTGCGCCAGGGTGGTCCAGACCTTTTGGCCGTTGATGGTCCACTCATCGCCGTCGAGTTCGGCCTTGGTCTGGAGCGAAGCGACGTCTGAACCTGCCCCTGGCTCGGAGAACATCTGACACCAAAGGGTCCGAGAGGCAATGGCGTCGGGCATGAACTGCTTGCGCTGCTCGTCGGTGCCGAACTCATTGAGGACTGGCACACACATGCCGTGGCTGATGGTGAGCTGGCCGGTCATGTCAGGGACACGAGCGTACTCTTCACGCCAGATGCGATCGTGCGCCGCAGTGAGACCCTGGCCGCCGAATGCGGTGTCGTACATGAGGCCGGCAAGTCCAGCCTCGGCAACCTTCGCCTGAAACGCCTTGGCTTGGGTCACCGACTGATCGCTCCGGGGGTCTTCGCCTTCGATGTCGAGACCGGTTGCGGCCTCGGCCAGAAACGAACGGCACCGCTCGCGAAAAGCGCTGGCCTCGTCGGGTGAAAGCACGGGTGCGTCGTTACTCATTGACTGTTCCTTGGGTGAGTGAGGTATTTGGGTGAGTCAGGTAGTCGAGAAGTCGTTGGATCGCCATCGATGCGTCCGGCGATCAACGCGGGGTGAAGCTGGCCTGGAGGTGCTTGACGCCATGGATGAACGATGACGAAAGATAGTCGGGCTCGCCGGTGGCGCAGATATCCGGTAGCTGTTTGAACAATTCGCGGAACATCACCGTGATTTCGCGGCGAGCGAGGTGCGCACCCAGACAGAAATGGGGACCGGGTCCGCCGAACCCGACGTGCGGATTCGGATTTCGGCGCACATCGAAAACGTGAGGATCGGCATACACCGCAGGGTCGCGATTGGCGGCCAGATAGAACATTGCGACTTTGTCGCCGGCAAGTATCTCCTGGCCACCAACGACGGTGTCTCGTGTGGCCGACCGGCGCATGTAGGTGACAGGGCTTGCCATCCGCACGATTTCCTCGACCGCCGTTGGGGCGACGGCTTCGAAGTCATTGGTCCAGATCGCCCGCTGGTCAGGATTGTCGGTCAGGTACTTGAGGCCCCAGCTGATGGCGTTGCGGGTGGTCTCGTTGCCGGCAACGACGAGGAGGATGAAGAAGCTCGCCAAGTCGGCGTGGCTCAGTTGGTCATCGGCCAAGTCGGCGTTGACCAGCATCGAGGTGAGGTCGGTGCCATCGCCACCCTTCTTCGAATTCGCCAGCTCATCCATCAACTGGGCCAATTCGGCTCCGGCGGTGAGGATGGCCGTGACGATGTCGGTGCCCTCTGGTACGTACTCGGGATCGCCGGCGCCGAGGATGATGTTCGTGCGGTCGAAAACGAACTGGTACTCAGAGTCGGGCAGCCCCATGAGGTCGGTGACGATCTTGAGCGGCAGTGCAGCGGCGACGTCGACCACGAAGTCGACCTCGCCCCGCCCTTTGATCTCGTTGACGATGTTGGCGGCGAGGACCTGCACCGAGTCGTCGAGCTTGGCGAGCATGCGAGGGGTGAACCCAGCCGACACGATGCGACGGAGCTTGGCGTGTCGTGGGTCGTCCATGCCGATCATGGAACTGAAGAACTCGACGAACTCTATTGGTTGATCACCAACCACGATGCCGCGGGCCGAGGAGAACAACTGTGGATTCTTGGAGACGTGAAGGACGTCGTCCATGCGGGTGAGCACCCAGGCGCCAGGGCCCTGAGGGAGTGGGATCTCGGGCGGAATGATCGGCTCGGGAAGAAACACCGGCCCCCGCTGACGGAGAAGGTCGAGGTCGTCATGAATGTCGTCTTGGGGTCGCACCCAGAACTCGTTGAGTACCGGGTTGGGAAGAACGAGCGTGCCATCAGACATTTGGGCACGTTATGCCATTCGTCAACGAGAGGCGAAACGGTCAGTGACTGTTGTCGCACTGGATCCTGATGCAGATTCTGATCGCCGAGAGTTTTCGGCGTACGATCTCGATCGTGCAGCCACGTTGGCCGTAACGATCATCACAGTGACCACCGAATATGGGAGCGTCTATGTCAGTCCAGGGTTCGATTCTCGGCCATGCCGTACTTCGTCGTGAAGATCCGTCGCTGTTGCAGGGTGTCGACAAGTACTACGACGACCTGGCCGTCGAGGGGCTCGGGCATGTCTTCTTCGTTCGCTCGACCTTCGCCCACGCCGACATCACGAGCATCGATACCGCCGATGCGGCTGCCATGCCCGATGTGGTAGCCGTCTACACCGCAGCGAACCTCGACGTCGCCGACTTCGTTGGCATGCCCGGCATGCCGACCCGACCCTCGCTCGCCAAAGACAAGGTTCGCTACGTCGGTGACATCGTCGCCATGGTCGTTGCCGAGACCCGAGAGGCTGCGGCCGACGCAGCGGAAATGGTCGTCGTCGACTACTCACCGCTCAAGGCCGTGACCGATGCCGAAGCAGCGGTCGTCGATGGCGCACCACTGCTGTTCCCCGAAACCGGCTCCAACATCGTGTTCGCCATCGGCATCAACGAAGACACCGATCCGCTCGAGGGCGCCGAGCACATCACCGAGGCCCGGGTCGTTTCCCAGCGTCAGGCCGGTGTGCCGATGGAGCCCAACGGCACCGTCGCCATCCCCAAGCCAGACGGTGGTCTCGAACTCTGGATCCCCAGCCAGAATCCGGTCTCGGTGCGCGACGCACTCGCCGGGTTGCTCGGCATGGAACCAGCCAAGCTGCGCGTGGCTGCACCTGCGGTTGGCGGAGGCTTCGGCCCGAAGGCCGGCGCCTACACCGAACACCTCCTCACCGCTCGGGCAGCCCAAGAACTCGGGCGCCCAGTCAAGTGGACCGAGGAACGCAGCGAAGACATGGTCTCGCTCGCCCATGGCCGAGACATGGTCCTCTACGGCAAGCTCGGCACCACCAACGACGGCATCATCACCGGGATCGATATTCGGGTGGTCGCCAATGCCGGTGCCTACCCGGCAATCGGCGCCATTCTACCGATGTTCACCCAGACCATGAGTCAGGGTGTGTACGCCATTCCGAAGCTGCGTTACTCGGCGATCTCGGCTGCCACCAACACCACCCACGTCGCTGCCTATCGCGGCGCTGGCCGTCCCGAAGCAACGCAGCTGCTCGAGCGCATCATCGACATCGCTGCCGACGAACTGGGGATCGATCCGGCCGAGATCCGCCGCAAGAACTTCCTCCAACCCGAGGACTTCCCACTCACCACCCACGGTGGTGCCAACTACGACTCTGGTGAGTACGAAAAGGCACTCGACATGGTGCTCGACAAGTCGGGCTACGCCGATTTGCTGACCGAGCAGGCTGCCCGGCGGGCATCGGGCGATCACAAGCAGATCGGTATCGGAATTTCGTCCTACGTCGAGGTCACCGCACCGGCTGGCCTCCACGTCGAATACGGCGCTGTCGAGATCAATGACGACGGCACGGTGACCGCCAAGGTCGGCACCTCAGCGCACGGTCAGGGACACATCACCGCGTTCTCCATGATCATCTCCGACATGCTCGGAGTCCCCATGGACGCTGTCACCGTGTTGCAGTCAGACACCGACGACATTCCCCGAGGCTCGGGCACGATGGGTTCACGCTCGCTCCAGACGGCGGGTTCCGCGGTTCATGTGGCCTCCGAGACCGTGCTCGAGCGGGCCAAGAAGTTGGCTGCTCACTTGCTCGAAGCCAGCGTCGATGACATCGTCAAGGTCGAGGGAGCGGGTGCGGGTGGCCTCCAGGTTGCCGGTGTGCCGTCGTCGGCCATGAGCTGGGCCGAGCTGGCTCGAGCAGCCAAGGACGATGCGAAGCGCCCCGCCGATGTCGAGGCCGGCCTTGCCTTCGAGCTTGACTTCGATGGCACGGATTCCACGTTCCCGTTCGGGGCCCACGTGTCGGTCGTCGAGGTCGACACCGAGACCGGCGACGTCAAGATGCTGCGCCACATCGCCGTCGATGACTGCGGTCGAATCCTGAACCCTCTGCTCGTCACCGGCCAACAGCACGGGGGCATCGCCCAGGGCGCAGCGCAGGCACTGTTCGAGGAGGTCCGCTACGACGAAGACGGCAACCCGATCACCTCGAATCTGATGAACTACGCCATGCCATCCGCGGCCGAACTCATCAACTTCGAGACCTACAACACCGAGACCGCAAGCCCACGCAACCCGCTTGGGGCCAAGGGCATTGGCGAATCGGGCACCATCGGGTCAACGCCGGCCATCCACAACGCGGTCGTCGATGCGGTGTCACACCTCGGCGTGCGCCATATCGACATGCCTCTCACCTCTGGCAACGTCTGGGCCGCGATCCAGGGCGTGCGTTAGCACGACCACGACCACCGGCGATGCCGAGTGTCAGTCAAGACACGGCCACAATCAAGACACGGCGACAATCACTACCGGGTGACGATCAGTGGATGCGAACTCGCTCCTGATCGTCGCTCGGTCGCAACTGACGATCGGCCTGGCGGAAGGCGTCGGTGATCGGTGCGTCGGGCCGCATGGGGCTCGTGCCGAGCAACGCTCGCAAGCCGGCATGCGGTGCCAACGTGTCGAGGATGCCATTGACTGCCATTGCAATGCCGTCGGCGAACGCAATGCGCTGAACGGGCGGAAGGTCGAAGACGACCACCGCGAGTTCTGCGCGGTCCAGGTCGGCAATGAGGTCGGTCGAGCGGATCATGGCGCCGACGTGTCTGCCAACCTTGGCAACCAGCTCGGGGTTGACAACGGGGTTGGCGTCACCATCCTCGAGGACGACGAGCAGAAGGAACGCCGGCGCACACGCCGAGTCGTAGAGGCGAGACTCGAGGGTGGCGATCAGGGTTTGTCGATCGAGCACAACCCCTAGAGTCGGCAGATCGATTGGGTCACTTGAGGAAAGCCCCGACAAGTCTCGACGTGGTGGGTGCGCGCACCAACGTCGAACATCGATCGAGCGAGTATCAGTCCGCGGTGGTGCCAGCGATGCTGACCCGGTTGCGGCCGCTCTCCTTGGCCTCGTAGAGCGCTCCATCAGCTCGCTCGATGATGTCGGCGATACCGGCTCCGGTGTCGGCCACCCCGATCGAGATGGTCAGACACCCGTTCGGCTGATGCTCGTTACCGGGGATGCTCGACGACTCAACAGCAGAGCGAACTCGTTCTGCGACCATGGCGGCATCGGCTGAGGATGCTCCGGGCAGAAGCACACAGAATTCCTCGCCTCCATAGCGATACACCCGATCCTGTGGTCGAACCTGCGCCTCGATCGCTCGGGCAACGATCTGGAGCGCGACGTCGCCAGCAGCGTGACCATTGGTGTCATTGAAGTTCTTGAAGTGGTCGACATCGATCATCACGTAGGAGGCGATGTGCGAGGACCGCAGCGCACCGATGTCGCGATCGAGGCTGCGTCGGTTGGCGAGCCCCGTCAGCGCGTCGAGGTCAGCCAACGCCGTTGCCGACCCGTGGGTCTTGGCTGCCAGGAGGGCCGAACCGACGAGCGGCGCCAGCATCTCGAGTGCGTCGACTTCGTCGGGGCGGAATGGTCGCGACTGACGACGCAGGACCATCAGCGCACCGATGACCGATCCACCGGCGACGATGGCCACCGCCGCCATTGCCGTTGGTCCGTTGCGAAGCGCCGGATCCTCCGACGCGTCCGAGCTGTGGGTCTGCCCGGTGTCGACGACGCGGCGGAGCACACTCGTTTCGAGGTCGTCGGAGGCGAACAGCGAGCTCGGATCGGCCGCAATCGGCAAGACTGCCTTGTCCGAACGTCGCACGAGCATGCCCCCGTCGGCGTCGACGAGGCTTCGGGCCTCGGCGACGGCGATGGTTGCGATCACCGTCGTATCCAGCGACGCCGTCATCCGGCGGCTGGCGTCGAGGAGTTCGATCAGCGAGCCGGCTTCTTCTCGTTTCGGCGCGATCGGAAGCGTGGCGATAGCGACCGATGGTCGAAGTCGCGGTGAGGCGTCGTCGCCGGTCGACGGGGTCGACGGGGAGGGCTCGTTCCGATACTTGGCCAGCGCCGCGATCATGGTGCCGGTCGCGGCGACCAAGCCGATCCCGACCCAAATGAGGAAGGCGGGAAACGAACCGGTCGACGCTGCCTCTGTCGACGCCGTATCTGGCGAGGCAGCAGCGGAGGCTGGTGACGACCAGGCCGCAGACGCCAACCAGAGGAGCGCCAACGTCCACGCCGTCATCCTCGGCCTGCAA
>JBBQUN010000146.1:0-11512 GCA_038212405.1 Acidimicrobiales bacterium
TCTGCCTTACCCATGGTCGGCGCTGTCACCGGCTCCGATCTCGCACAGGGCGCCGTCGTGGTGATCCTGATCGGCCTGATGCTGCTGCTCGTCATGGCGGAATCGGCGCTGACCCACACCAGTCCTGTTCGTATCGAGGCCCTGGCCAGCGAGCAGCCGGCTCGAGTGAAGCGGGCAGCCGAGCTGCTCGAAACGCCCGAGGCGCTGCTCAATCCACTTCGCCTGCTGACCGTCATCGTGCAGGTTGCCGAAACCGTTCTCGTCACGGTGATGGCGGCTCGCTGGCTGTCGCCGCTCGGCATCGCCGCAACGGCGGCGGTGAACATGGCCGCAATCTTCGTGATTGGTGAGGCCGTACCGCGCACGCTTGGCATCCTCCACGCCGAACGCACGGCAGTGGCCTTGGCTCGTCCGGTTGCTGCATTGGCAACGTTCTTCCCGGTCCGGTTGATGGCTCGGGGGCTCATCGGGCTCGCGAACATCATCGTCCCTGGCAAAGGATTGCGTCGGGGGCCGTTCTCGACCTCCGAAGAACTTATTGCACTGGCCGACGCCGCGGTCGAAGACGAAGTCCTCGAGAAGACCGAGCGAGATCTGATCGAGTCGGTGATCGAGTTCGGTGGCACCGTGGTCCGAGAAGTCATGGTGCATCGCACCGACATGACCACCGTCTCCCGAGAGCTCACCGTCGACGAGGCCCTCGAGATCTCGTCCGAACACGGCTACTCGCGGATCCCCGTGGTCGGCGAGTCGATCGACGACGTCGTCGGCTTGATCTACGTCAAGGATCTGATCCGGGCCGAACTCGACGATCTCTCCGAGTCACCCGTTGGCGACATGTTGCGTGAAGCACACTTCGTTCCCGAGACGAAGAAGGTCGCCGAGTTGTTGCGTGAGATGCAGCGTGACTCGTTCCACATGGCGGTCGCGGTCGATGAGTACGGCGGCATCGCCGGTCTGGTCACGCTCGAAGACCTCATCGAAGAACTGGTTGGCGAGATCGTCGACGAGTACGACAAGGAAGAGCCTCTCATGCAGCGCCTGCGCGATGGATCGGTTCGAGTCGATGCACGCATCCTGGTCGACGAGATCAATCATCTGGCCGGACTCGATCTTCCGGAGGGAGACTGGGACACCGTTGGCGGGTTGGTCTTCGACACATTCGGGCGCGTCCCGAGCGAGGGCGAATCCTGTCTCGTCGACGGTTTCGACCTGCGGGTCGAGCGAGTCCAGGGACGCCGCATCATGAAAGTCAAGATCCTGCCGAAGAAGAGCGAGCCAGACCACGAGCTCGCGGAAACGACGAATCAGTGATGAGTTCGAACGAAGAAGCCCAAGAATCTGCGGTAGCTGGAGCAGCCCCCGACGCTCTGATCCACGACACGTTCGGTCAGAACCCCGTGCCTGGTTTTCGGTCGGGTTTCGTGTCGCTGTACGGACGACCGAACACGGGAAAGTCGACGCTGCTCAACAAGATCTTGCGTTCGAAGGTGTCGATCACCTCGAACAAGGCGCAGACCACTCGTCACCAGGTGCGCGGCGTGCTCGACCATCCTGATGCCCAAATCGTCTTCGTCGACACGCCCGGGGTTGGCAAGCCGCGCAGTGCGCTCGGCCAGAAGTTGAATGCGACGGCGAACGAGGCCAACAGCGGTGTCGACCTGGTGTGTTTCGTCTTCGATGCTCGTTCGGGGTATGGCCGAGGCGACGCCTTCCTTGCCCAGAAGCTGAACCCGGCTCGCACCGTGGTCATCGCCAACAAGATCGACAACCTCAGCGCCGCCCAGATCGGCAAACAGCTTGCGTTGGTCGCTCCGCTCGATGCGTCGGCCTACTTTCCGGTCTCCGCCCAAACCGGTGACGGTGTCGACGCGTTGATCAAGCACCTGGCTGCTGCGATGCCCGAGGGTCCGCACTGGTATCCGCCTGGTCAGATGACCGATCGCAGTGAAACGGGCTGGGTCGCCGAACTCGTTCGCGAGCAGCTCCTACGGGCGACCCACGACGAGGTCCCTCATTCGGTGGCGACCCGAGTGGTCGAATGGGAACCGCCCTACGTCCGAGTCGAGATCCTGGTCGAGCGAGAATCGCAGAAGGCGATCGTCATCGGCAAGGGCGGCGAGATGCTCAAAGAGGTCGGCGCCCGAGCCCGAGAGCGGTTGCCGGCCAACACCTATCTCGAACTTTTCGTCACGGTCGACAAGAACTGGCATCACGACCCGGCCCGGATCGAAGAACTCGGTTACTGAGCCAGACGTTGCTCAGAGTGCAATGCGTACGGTGTTGGCATCACCATCGGCAGCAGCGATGACGTCCAACACCCCGTCGCCATTCACGTCGGCGAGTGTGATGCCTTCGGACTTGATGGGGGAGCTCAGCGAGGAGTTGGCGAGGCTGAAGGTGCCGCTGCCGTTGTTCTGCCATATCTGGTCGGCGCCTACGTGGTCGCCGAAGACGACGTCGATCGCTCCATCGCCGTTCATGTCCCCGACCGCCACTCCACGACTGTGGCCGTTGCCGATCGTCTGCGCGGTCTTGGTGAACGTGCCGGTGCCGTCGTTGCGCCAGATGCTGTCGCCGTCCTGATCGCCTGCAATGACGAAGTCGAGGTCGCCATCGGCGTCGAGATCGGCGAAGGCGACGTCGTGGGTTTGTCCGCTGGGGAGGACCTGACCGGTGGCGGTGAAGGTGCCACCGCCGTTGTTTCGCCAGATGGTGCTGACGTCGCCGTCATTCGTGATGAGCAGGTCGAGATCGCCGTCGCCGTCGATGTCGGCGAGACCGGTGCCGCTCCCCTTGGAGGCGCCAAGCGTCTGAGCGGTCTTCGTGAAGAAGGCCGAGCCGTTGTTGAGCCACACGTCGGCACCACGGTCTTTGTTGGCAAAGACGAGGTCGAGATCACCGTCGCTGTCGAGATCACCAACACTGACGTGTTGCGCGTCGAACGTTCCGAGCGACTGAGCGGTCTTTGCGAAAACCCCGGATCCGTTGTTGAGCCACACCGAGTTGCCGCTGCCGCCGGTGTTGGAGAAGACGATGTCGAGGTCGCCATCACCGTCGAGGTCGGCGAGGGCGACCGAGGAGGTTGCTGCGCTGTCGAGTGATTGACCCGAGTTGGCGAACGTGCTGCTTCCTGCTCCTGGGTTCCTGAACCACACCGAGTTCCCTGCATTGTCGTTGGCGAACACGAGGTCGATGTTGCCGTCACCGTTGAGATCGCCTGCGGCGACATCGAACGATTGCTCGGTACCGAGATTCTGCAAGGTCGTCGCTCGGAAGAACGACGACGAGTCGGTCGGGCTGGCATCGCATTCGTCGCCGGTTCCGTCATCGTCGGTGTCGAACTGGCCGGGGTTGAAGACCGTCGGGCAGTTGTCGACTGCGAACGGCACGCCGTCGTTGTCTTCGGGCATGGTCACCGACACGCCGACCAATGCGGTGGTCTGAGCGCCTTCGGGATCCTGTACGACGTAGCTGAAGCTGTCGGTGGTTGCCGGCGTGCCGTCGTGAACATAGGTCAGAGTGCCGTCGCCGTTGTTGGTGACGACGCCATTGGCTCCATTGGTCACCGACGCGATGGTGAGTGCTCCGCCTTCGGGATCGATGTCGTTCAACCGGACATCGACGGTGGTTGCGGAACCGCCCAAGACAACGCTCAAGGTGTTGTCAGTTGCACGCGGCGCGTCGTTGACGGCGCTCACGACAATGGTCACCGTCACCGTGTTCGACCGCAGTGAACCGCTGTCGAACAGGGCGTAGGTGAAGCTGTCAATGCCGAACCAGTCGGGATCCGGCGTGTAGTCGAAGGTGCCGTCGCCGTTGGGGGAGAGGCTGCCGTTCGTCGGAAGGGTGACGACATCGATGCCGGCCGGGGCGAGGGTGGCGTCCTCCACATCGCTGTCGTTCAACGTGACATCGGCCGTGGTGAACGGCGTGTCTTCGTTGGTGTTGAAGCCGACGCCGTTGTCGCCGACGGCGACCGGCCGATCGTTCACCGCAGCGACGACGATTGTGACCGTCGCGGGAGCCGAGACCTGGCCACCCGGGTCGGTCACGGTGTAGGTGAAGCTGTCGGGTCCCGATACGTGGGGGAGCGGGGTGTAGGTGATGACACCGTCGATGGCGGTCAGCGTTGCGCCGGCTGCACTGGTAGCGGGGATGGTCCAGACGAGCGCGCCGCCCTCGGGGTCGACATCGTTGGCCGAGAGATCGAACGTAGCGACGGTGTCTTCGATCGCTCCTGCTGCGTCGTCGCCGGCCGAGGGAGGTTCATCGGTATCGAGAACACCAATGGTGCCGATGGACAGCGTCGTCGTCGTCCCATCGGAGACGGCGTAGGTCAATGCGTACGTGGCGGTCGCCTCATGGTTGAGCGGAGCCTGCAACCGCACGGTGCCGCTGGCATCGATGGCAAAGCGCTCGGCTGCATTCCCGCCGAGGATGGCATAGGTCAACGGATCGCCATCGACATCATTGGCGATGACTTGCACGACCACGGTGCCGATCGGGCTGGTTTCGCTCGCTGTTGCGTACGAGACGCCCGCCGTCGGGGCATCGTTGACCGGCGTGACCGTCACGCTCACGACCGCCGCAACCGCGGTGGTCGTGCCATCGCTGACGGTGTAGGTGAACTGGTCGCTGCCATTGAAGTTGGCGTAGGGGGTATAGCGGATTTGTTCGGCCTCGATCGTTGCCGAGCCGTGGAGCGGGGTGCCGATACCGGCGATCCGCAGCGTGGCGGCTTCGGGATCGCTGTCGTTGCCCAGCACGTCGATCAGGGTCGACGTATCCTCGGCGACCGAAGCCTCATCGGCGATCGCCCTTGGCTGAGCGTTGGGAGGAGTCGTGTTCGTGGTCGGCGCGGCTCTCCTGGGCTCGGTGGTCACGGCTGTGGGTGCCGGCGGAAGAGTGGTCGGCGCAACGGTGGTTTCAGGGACCGTTGTTGGTGGTGGCGTCGTCGTGAAGGTCGAAGTCGTCGAAACCGGGGGCGCAGCGATGACGAGCAAGTGGACCTTCCCAACGTCGCACACGGCTGGACTCTCGCAAGCCGTGAAGTCGAATTGGTCATCGCCGAGGTAGCCGGGGTCCGACACATACGTGGTGAGGGCTCGCCATTCGTTGCTGGCTTCGTCGAACCACGGATCCGAGGCGCCATCGACGGTGCCGTGTGATGGCGGGTTCACCGTGAAGGTGAGCGGGCCATCGTCGAACGTCGCGCTGAGGCGAATCACCAAGGGTTCGCCGGCGGTCAGGGTGCCGGCGCAGCTGGTGAGTTCTTGGCGGGCCAGCTCCGGGCTGAGGGGCTTCTTGTAGCTCCGCGAGCTGGTCATCACGTCGTAGGCGTCGGCGATGGCGACGATACGGCCGGCCAACGTGATGTCGGTACCGGCCAGCTTCTGCGGATATCCCGTGCCATCCCAACGGCAACGATGCTGATCGGCGGCGTGGCGCCACCCGCGCCCAGCCAGCCTTCGAGCGGTTCGAGCATGGGGGTGCCCGCGGCCGGGTGGCCCGCCAGCAACTTCCATTCCTCATCGGTCGGCCGGCTGTCCTTGTTCAAGATGGCGGCTGGTACCGCGAGCTTGCCGACGTCGTGCAGTAGCGCGGCCCAGCGGAGCTTGCCGAGATCTTCGTCGCTGAGCCCGAGTTCCTCGCCGAGCAACTCGGAATAGGCCCGGACCCGTTCGGAGTGGCCACGAGTGAGACGATCGTGGTCATTGAGATCCTTCAGGAGCTGCACCAGATAGTCGCCGTGGAGCGCCGGGCCAACGGTCTCGCCACGGGCACGAGCGGCTTCCATGTCTCGAAGCATCGTGCGAGAGTTCGACTGACGAAGGGCGGCCTTGGTTCGAGAAGGCGCCTGATCAGGGAAAACCAACGTGAGCTTCATGAGGGCCACCAGGGGGATGAGCCTCTTGACCAGTCGGCTCACCACGACCAACAGCGCGTTCGAGCAGAGGAAGACGAGGGCGACCCACAGCCAACGATTGATGCCGAGTCGCTCCGCTGGGGCGAACCGGCCCGCAGCCAGGGTGAATGCCACCGAGGCGGCCAGGGGCGCAACGACGATGCCGACTCGCAAGAGTCGGGCAAGATGCGGATGCGACGTCCACCGATTGACGGTAGCGGTGTGTCGCTCTGCGCCCTGAGTTGGACCAGAGGAACTCATTTCTCTGATCATCGGTATGATTCACCGCTGCGTGAGGGCCGAACGGCGCCCTCAGAGTGGGCCGAATTGCTCCCACGCGGTGCGCCCTCGACGGGCCGCAAGCACCCCGGCGACCGCCAGCATCCACAACGCAGTTTCGGGCCCGTGGACAAAGCCCCACGACGCACGAAGTTGGAAGATCGATGCCACCCATTCGCTCGTCGGCAACATGACGATGGCGATGGTCGGTGACCAACGTTGTTTGCCCTGGACGAGTTGCGCACCGAAAAACGCGCTGGCGGCGACGAAGAGGGCGACGGGTAGGTAGAGGAACAGGAGAGCGATCACGCCGGCGACGCCGGAACTGCCCCGATCGACTGCCAGCGGGGACGGAAAGGTGAGACCGACGATCACCGCGATTCCTGACCACAACGATGCCGATTCCCAGGCTGTCAGGGTCTGGGAGGAGAGAAATCCAACGGCAGAGGAATCTCGGAAGGTGGCGGCACCGGGCGCAACCCGGTCGATGGCCCACAACACGAGCAACGACCAGACAACGGCGGCCGCCGCCTCGATCAGAGCGACGGCAACGACCGGGTCGATCCGGCCACGTTCATCACCAATCCCTCCTTCTTCGCGGTCGACGCTGGAGGCGGGGCGCGGCCATGCGGCGGCCCACAGTCGCCAGCGAAGTGCCGCCCCGACCAGGTAGCCGCCGCCGATCGCCAGACCGACGTAGAGGGTGATCCACGGAACCGATCTCACTGTTTTGCGGTCACTGTTTCGGGCCGGCGGCGGCCAGCGCCTGACGGTCGAGGGTGCGGAGGAAGGCCATCACTTCGTCTCGGTCTCTGGTCCGTTTGAGCTCGGGCATGGCGTTGATGAGATCCCAGCGATAGGAGCGATTGGTGGCAAGTCGTGTGTCGAGTACGGCAACGACACCACGGTCGGTCGCTCGGCGGATCAATCGGCCGGCTGCTTGGGCCAGGAGAATCTGCGCTTTCGGCAGATCGATCACGCGGAACGCAGCAGCGCCGGCCAGATCGCGGCGGGCTTGCAACACCGGTTCGTCTGGGCGTGGGAACGGAATGCGGTCGATCGTGACCAATGTGAGGGTGTCACCGGGGAGGTCGACGCCCTGCCAGAACGACATGGTGGCGGCCAGCACCGATCGAGGATCGGCCATGAATGCCTCGATGAGGGCAGTCTTCGACTGCTCGCCCTGGGCAAGGACGGGTACGTCGAGTACTTCTCGGAAGTGGTCGGCGGCCTCGTTCATGGCCGAAGCGCTCGTGAACAGCGCAAGCGTTCGCCCGCCTGCCGCTTCGATCAGATCGACGATCTCGTTGCGGATCGCAGCTCGGGCGTCAGGGTGGCGCGGCTCGGGCAGGTGCGTTGCGCAATAGAGCATCCCCTGATTGGGGTAGTCGAAGGTCGACCCCACCCGAATGACCTCGGTGGTGGCTGGCAAGCCGAGCGAGGTCACGATCCCACTCGGCAACGTGGCCGAGGTGAGCACCACGGCGCGCTCACCCCACAGTGAGGTTTGGAGAATCGACCCGACGTCGAGCGGCGTTCGGCGCAGGACCGGAGCGTTGTCGGTTCCGTCGACCCACACGACGTCGTCGTCGTCGGATTCGAGCACGGTGTCGATGGCATTGACCAACGAGGTGGCGGCCATGAGCACTCGTTCGACACGAGCCGCAGTGTCGGATCCGTCGGTCGTCGCGATCTTGCGTACCGCACCAAGCACGCGATCGGCCCGATCTCGACCGGCGACCAGCAGCGCTACCAGGTCGGTATCGAACGCCACTTTCTTGCCCCGCAACGGTCGCAGGGCGTTGTCGAGGTCGTTCGCCGACTTGTCGAGCAGTTCCGGGGCCCGGTCGTCGGTGAGAAGGCGACGGGCATGGCGCCCGAGCCCTCGGAATCGACCACCGGAAACCTCGGTGCCACAGGTGGCGCTGATGACGTCACCAAGGTGGTGTGCTTCGTCGAAGATGACCACGTCGTGATCGGGGAGGAGCGCGCCGCCCGTCGCCAGATCGAGCCCGTAGTAGTGGTGATTGGTGACGATCACGTCGGCTTCGAGCGCCCGGTGGCGGGCCTGTTCGGAGAAACACTCTTGACCCGAAGGACAGCGGGAGGCGCCAGGGCATTCGTCGGGCCCAACGCTGAGCGCACGCCAAAGGTCGAACGATGGTTGCGTCTCGAGCTCTTCGCGATCGCCGGTCTCGGTGTCGTTCGCCCAGTCGAGCAGATCACCGAGCGCCTCGGGTTGGGAGCGGCCACCCATGAGTTCGAGCTGCTCGGTGTGGGTTGCCCGCTCGAGTTCCGACACGCGCTGGCGACACAGGTAGTTGCTGCGGCCTTTGAGCACCGAGACCGACACCGCGCGTCCGAGTGCGGCGGCCACGAGGGGCACGTCTTTCTCGACGAGTTGGCTCTGCAGGGCGATGGTGGCGGTGGCAATGACCGCTCGTTTGCCGGCGGCCAGCACTGGAGCCAGATAGGCCACCGATTTGCCAGTTCCGGTTCCGGCCTCGATCAGAAGTGTGTCTTGGCCCTTGAGTACTTCTGCGACCTCTTCGGCCATCCGCACCTGCCCGGGGCGGAGTTCTCCTCCGCCGTCCATGTGCTGGGTCACTGTGCCCAACAGGGCGGACGCGATGGACATGGGAACGAGCCTAGGCAGTAGTCTCTCCAGCGCGGGTGTGAGTATCGCCAGCGGTCGGCGGGCCGGTGGGCAAGCAACAGGATTCAACGAGTTGATCGACCACCTCATCCACAAAGAAGACGCTACCCCCTCTGACGATTTCCTCGCTGACGCTGCGATCGCCGAAGACGCCCTGGCCGGTGCCGTGCTGCGTGGGGCCGTGTCGTTGGCGACGGCTGATGAGATCACGATCGTGCCCGATGTTTCACCGGCCGAACCTGTTGCGATGGCGTTGTTCGGTGACGAACGCGAGCGTCAGCGCGACGAGCTCATCGAGCTGTTGTTCGCACCGGTCTCCTCGCTGCCAGCACCGATCGTCGGCTCCCGAACGCGTCTCTTTCCCATCATCGACTCGAGCGACGAGTCGGTTGGCGTCGAGCCGGTTGGCACCACGCCGTTGCTGGCTGCCCGTGAAGCTCCGTCGGCCGAGCAAGAAAGGCCGAGGCTGTCGCTCGGCCCGACCGTCGCCGTCACCTTCGTTCCGGCTGAGGTGGCGAATGACCGGTCCTGGTTGGTGCGGGTACTCGCCGGTACGCTTGCTGCCGGGCTGCTGATTCTCGTTGTCTTCGGTCTTTGGCAGGTGGCGGGACCGAGCGGCAACACCAGCCTGGAAACGCCAGCGATCGGCCAATCCGTCTCGGCAACGACCGTGCGGGACCAGCCATCGACGACGGTGACCACACTCGTTGCGTCGACGACGGTGACCGAACGGCCGAACGAAACTTCGACCTCAGCCCCAGGAACGGCGCCGATCGTCGCTGCCCCCGAGGTCAGCGCTCCACCGGCGACCGCCGTGCGTCCTTCCACGGTGCGTCCGGCAACGACGGTGCGTCCGGCAACGACGGTGACCCCGACCACGGTGATCCCGACCACGGTGACCCCGACCACGGTGACCCCGACCACGGTGCGACCGGTAACCACGGATGGGGGACTGGTCGTGCCGCCTTCGGTGTCGCTCGCACCTCGAGCGAATCCGCTGGTGACGGTGGCGCCGACCGTGAGTGTACCGGCCACCTCCGATGCGACTTCCGTCGTCACTACCGTCGATCCTGCGCCTGTGCCGGTCCCAGTCGAATCAGCCTCAACGCTCAGCGGCGAAGAGTCGACTGCCTGATCGAGGCAATGCCGCCGACCTCAACACTCGGCCGAGTACCGTGACCGCTGTGGAACCCGCTGCACCCATGGACCTGTCCGGCATCGATCCCAAGCGGATCCCCCGGCACATCGCTGCGGTGATGGACGGCAATGGTCGGTGGGCACAAGCCCGTGGACTCAAACGGACCGAAGGCCACGCAGCCGGCGAGGAAGCGCTGTTCGACGCCGTGCACGGCGCCCTCGAACTCGGTGTCGAGTGGTTGACGGTGTATGCCTTCTCCACCGAGAACTGGCGACGCCCCACCGACGAAGTGCGCTATCTGATGGGCTTCAACGAGTCGTTGCTCGTTCGTCGCAGCCAAGAACTCAACGAGATGGGTGTGCGCATTCGTTTCATCGGCCGGCGTGACTGGCGGGTTCCTCGCCGGCTGATCAAGCGCATGAACGAATCGGTCGAGCTCACCAAGCACAACACCAAGCTGACCTTCACGATCGCGTTCAACTACGGCGGCCGCGCCGAGGTCGTCGACGCCGTCAAATCCCTGATCGCCGATGGAGTCGACATCAACGAAGACAACATTGCCAAACGGCTGTACGACCCCGAGGCTCCCGAGGTCGATTTGTGGATGCGCAGCTCAGGTGAGCACCGCATCTCGAACTTCATGATCTGGCAGGCGACCTACGCCGAGCTGTACTTCTTCGATGATTACTGGCCCGATGTGCGGCGCCGCCATCTTGGCGACGCGGTGCGCGAGTACCAGAGCCGAGACCGCCGCTTTGGTGGGCTTGGTGACTGAGCGTGGCCCTCTACCGATCAACCGGGGTCGTGCTCCGGACCTACAAACTCGGTGAGGCCGACCGCATCATCATCCTGTTCACCCGTGGACATGGCAAGGTTCGTGCCGTTGCCAAAGGGGTCCGTCGGACCAGGAGCAAGTTCGGTAGCCGACTCGAACCGGGGTGCGTTGCCTCACTTCAGCTGTACGAGGGCCGCAATCTCGACGTGATCACTCAGGCCGAGACCGAACAACTGCATCCGAACTTGCGAACCGACATCGACCGATTCGGGCGAGCCACGGTGCTCCTCGAGATCGTTGACCAGGTCGGACAAGAGGGCGAACCGAATCCGGCGTTGTACAAACTGCTCGCCGGTGCCCTCGGTGAACTCGATCGAGAAGGCAATCCGCTCGTTGTTCCCGCCTTCGCTGCGAAGGTGCTGGCGCTCGAAGGAGTGACCCCGATGCTGGAGAACTGCGTGAATTGTGGATCAGCCGAACGGCTCGTAGCCATCGAGATCCACGAGGGCGGCGTGCTGTGCCAATCCTGCCGGCGAGGCGAGCCGATGAGCGAGTTGGCCCGCCAAGCGCTGATCCTGGTGTTCGCTGGTCACGTTCGACACGTTCTCGAGACGACGCCGCCCGAGGTGTCGAGCGAACTCGAACACCTCGCATCTCGGATGATCGAACAGCACCTCGAACGCCGACTTCGTACCTCGGCCCTGCTCCACCAACAGCTGCACCCAGCGGGCTGAGCGTCGGCCTTGGTGGTCAGGG
>JBBQUN010000147.1:0-11456 GCA_038212405.1 Acidimicrobiales bacterium
TCCGAGGACTTCTACGCGAATCCCGCTTCGATCTACGAACAGACCCTCGACTTCTTGGGCTTGCGCTCGTTCACCCTCGCCGAATTCCAGGCGTGGAACATGAAGCCCAAGGACGCCATCGACCCGGACATGGTGACCAAATTGCGCTCGATGCTGAGCGACGACATCGTCGAACTCGAGCAGTTGCTCGGCCGGCCGATGCATTGGCTGTGAGTAGCGCTCGGCAGACCGTTCTGTTCACCGGCGGGCTGGGCCGTTCGGGAAGCACGCTGATCGAGAAACTCCTGAACGAGTTGCCAGGCACGTTCGCCGTCGGTGAGACCATTCACCTTTGGGAGCGGGGCGTGCGGGATCAGGAACGCTGAGGCTGCGGTGAGCTGTTCGCCGAGTGCGCGCACTGGCAATCGGTTGGCGAAGCAGCCTTTGGAGGCTGGGACCAGGTCGACATCGACCGGCTCATCGATCTGCGGTGGTCGGTCGACCGCAGCCGACGGTTGCCAAAGATCTTTGCCGCTCACAAATCACGAACGCTGGACCGAGACGAACTCGAGTACGTCTCGCATCTGCGACGCGTGCTCCTCACCGCCTCCGAAGCAGCCGGAAGGCCGCAGGTGCTGCTCGAATCGAGCAAGCGTCTCTCGACGGCTGCGCTCCTCGCCACCGATCCAGCGCTGGACGTCCGTGTGTTGCATCTGATCCGTGACCCCCGCGGCGTCGCGTACTCGTGGACCAAAGAGGTCAAGCGACCCGAGGCCGGCCCCGACGAAGTGATGCCGATCTATCGACCCGAGCGAACCGCAATGCGCTGGGTCACCGACAATCTCGGGTTCCGGACTCTTGCTGCGCTCGGCATCCCGACGATGACGCTGCGTTATGAAGACTTCCTCGCCGAGCCCACCGAGACCATCGAACACATCGCTGCCTTTGCCGGACTTTCGTTGGGTGACAACAGGCTCGATTTCCTCGATGGCAATCGAGCGACGCTCCGAACGCCAATGCACTCGATCGCCGGCAATCCGCTGCGATTCGGCGGCGACGAACTGACGTTGCGACTCGACGATGCATGGAAGACCAAACTCGATCCGACCTCTCGCCGCATCGTCACTGGCATCACCGCCCCCGTGCTCAGCCGGTTCGGCTATCCGCTTCGACTCCGATGATTCGAGGGATGCGGTAGCGGCGACTCGTTGGTTGCCTGGACTCGTCCGTTGACGACGATCACGCCTTCGGCCGCCAGGCGGCGCTCATGCTCGTCGGGGTCATGGGGAATGATGCGCCCGTTGGCCGCAACGACCCGCCACCACGGCAATCCCTCATGCCGTCGCAACACGCCGCCAACGGCGCGGGCAGCGCCAGGGAACCCGGCTTCGGCTGCGACTTCGCCGTAGCTCAAGACGTCACCTGGAACCGTGGCGCCAAGCACCGCGATCACTGCCGCCTCGAACGGGCTCGGTTCAGGCTTGGGCACCGGAGCGTTGCTCCCACCACGCACGAAGTCGGACTTCGATCTCTTCGTCGGACAACTCGCCCTCCGTCCGCTTCAACTCGAGGAGATAGGCCAGCGCGCGTCCGACCTCGGGCCCGGCAGGAAGGTCGAGCAACTCCATCACGGCCTTGCCATCGAGCTGCGGGCGCTCGGCTGCTTGTTGCGCCTCTCGCGCCAACCGGATCACCCGACGTTCGAGATCGTCGATCAACTCGTGGAGTCGAGCTTCCTTCGACCGATTCCGTGTGGTGCAGTCGGCGCGAACGAGTTCGTTGAGCAGCCCGAAGAGATGACCGGCGTCGCGGGTGTAGCGACGGACAGCCGAGTCGCTCCAGCCTTCGCCGTAGCCCTTGAACCGACCAGACAGACGAACGAGTTCAGCGACGTCTTTGACCACTTCGGACTCGTAGCCGAGTTCTCGCATCCGGCGCTTGGTGATCTTTGCCCCGACTGCCTCGTGGTGACGGAAGGTGACACCACCATGTTCGAATGATCGGGTGTTGGGTTTACCGATGTCGTGAAACAGAGCGGCCAATCGAAGCGTGAGATCGGGTCTGGTCTTTGCCGTCACTGCGATCGTGTGCGCCAACACGTCTTTGTGGCGATGGATCGGGTCCTGTTCGAGTTCGAGCGCGCCGAGTTCGGGAAGCACGATGTCGGCGTCGCCCGACGAACACAGCTCCCAGAGCGCGTCGGTGGGGTCGGGTTCCAACAGCGCAGCGTTGAGGCGGTGGCGTCGGTCTTCGGGATTCACACACTCACGACTATCAGCCGAGCGGCCATTTGGCTACCGATTTCATTCGACGAAGGGGGCAACGGTCACCGCTCCTCCGCTACGGATCGACACCGTCGATGGGGTATCGGGATCAGTCCCGATCTGAAGGTCGACCAGGTCAGCCAGGTCATCCTCGGTGAACACCGTCACCGCATAGCCGGTGTCGGGGACGACGAGGTCGACCACACCGCGCTCGTTCGTCAAGACGACGGACTCCGGCGAAGCCGCGAACTCCAAGTCCATCGCCGCGTCATCGAGTTGGACCGTGAGTTGTTGCAGCGTCAACCCGAACCCGACGACATCGCCGGTAGCGCTGACCACTCGAGCTGAACCGGCGAGGGGGCCGAGGTAGACGTCATCGTGATCGGAGAACACCGTCAAGTCGCCGCTGAACGACGAAACCTGCACCGTGCCGCCGGACGAAATGACGAGCAGTTCGGTTCCGGGTTTGACTTCGATCGTGGTTGCGGCTCGGCAGGGCCAGCGGGTGTCGCAGAGCACACGAAGGACCGCCTCGTCGTCATCAGTTGCGAGTTCGATGGTTGGCCGCCGAACGAGGAACGAGTCGATGTGACTCGCCAAGTTTTCGTCACCACTGATCACGTTGACGGGGCCGGCATCGGAGACGATCACGATGCGTCGACGATCGCCGAATCCCAGGCTTGCCTCATCGGTTCGACCAAGCCACCCGAAACCAAAGAACAGGGCGGCGAGGACGACGACCACGGTCAGCCGCAGCGAGCGGCGCCGACCAGCGCGAGCTTCGGCCGAGCCGGCCATATCAACGGGTCACGGTGACCGCTGTTGCCAGGTCCCGGCTCGACCAGCCGATGTGGACTCGATAGTCACCCGCAGGCGTATGCCAGCCTGCATCACTGGTCCATACCTCGAAGGAGCGAGGAGCAAGGTCGATCGTGACCGCCTGTCGCTCGCCTGCTTCGAGACGGGCAACGGCAAATCCGCAGAGCGAACGCAACGGTCTGGTCACTGATCCGGCGGGCGGTTCGAGGTAGGCCTGGAGGACCGCCTTGCCGTGTCTCGCTCCGGTGTTGGTGACTTCGACCTCGATGCTCGTGATCCCTGAGTCGTTGGCCGACTCCCCGGCAAGGACGGCCTCACTCATCTCGAACGTGGTGTACGACGCACCGAAACCGAAGGGAAGTCGGGGCTCGATACCGCGAGCGTCGTACCAGCGGTGACCAACGAACAGTCCCTCCCGGTAGTGGATGGCGTCACCATCGCCGGGCACGTCGAGACCAGTCGGCCCCTGTTCGACGGTGCGGGGGAACGTGATCGGCAGCCGGCCACCGGGTTCGGCGACCCCGGTGAGCACGTCGGCGAGAGCGCCGCCGAACTCTTGACCCGGGTACCACGCGACGACGACCGCAGGGACGTCGTCGAGCCATGGCATGTCGATTGGGCTGCCGGCGTTCACGACGACGACGGTGCACGGGTTCGCGGCAACCACGGCCCGCACGAGCTCGTCTTGGCGCCCAGGCAAGCCGAACATCGGTCGGTCGTGGCCCTCGGTTTCCCAGTCGTCGTTGAGCCCGACGACGACGACGGCCGCGTCAGAGCGAGACGCCAGCGCCACTGCGTCATCGAAGAGCCGCTGCTCATCAGTCGGGACGAGATGACCGAACCGGAGCCCGACCAGCAGCTCGTGAAGGCGCGGCGCCCATTCGACAACGACCTCGGCGAGATGTCCCGCCTCGAGGTCGACCGAGCCAACGACCTCTTCTGAAGCCTGCTGGAAGAACCCGTCTCCTGGTCGTTGGCTCGTCCAATTGTCACAAACCAACGAGCCGTTGACGAATACTCTCGAAGGCCCGACGGCCATGACACCGAACTGGTGCGGGCCAGACGTGTCGATCGTGAGCGATCCCGTCCAGCGCTGGCTCCATGACCGTGCATCGGGCACGTCGGACCGAAGGTCACCAAGCACGGTGCCGACCGATCGGCCAGTTCGAGTGGCGACCGGATCACCGGCGAAATCGGGACCATCGAAGGTTTCGACCAGTACGCCGGCGCTGGCCCAGGCTGCACTGGCGACGCGAGGAAGGTAGCGGTGGGTCAAGCAGCCAATGCCATGTTCAACCGATGCACCAGCGAACGTCTCGACCAGACCGGCGAGTGGTGACACCACGTGTGGTGCTCGTACGGTCGCTGAGCCGCCGCCGAAGATGACACCCGGGTCAGCATTGGGGCCGATGACGGCAAGGCTCGTGATCTGATCAACCGCAAGCGGGAGCAAACCGGTGTTTCGAGCGAGCACCATGCCGTCGGCGGCGGCAGTGCGTACCAGACTGCGTTCGTCTGGCACATCGTCGAACACTTCGGGGCCTTCGGTCATCTGGCCCAGTCGCCCGGCTCGAATCACGAACTCGATGACGCGAAGGGCCGAGCGATCGATGTCGGCTTCGGCGACCTCACCGGCATCGACTGCTGCCCGAAGATTGGCGCCAAGGGCGATCGGTGGACCGGGCATCTCGATGTCGAGCCCGGCGACGACTGGGCGTGAGCGGTGATGGGTTGCGCCCCAATCCGACACCACCAGTCCTTCGAAGCCCCAGTCGTCCCGGAGCACCTCGGTGAGGAGCCACTCGCTTTCGGTGCAGAACGTCTGGTTCAGCTTCGGATACGCGGCCATCAGCGACCACACCCCATGTTCGACCGCGGCCTCGAACGGAGCCAAGTAGACCTCACGCAGCGTGCGCTCGTCGACCTCTGACGAGGCAGTCATGCGGCGATACTCCACATCATTGGCGACGAAGTGTTTTGCACAAGCACCAACGCCCTGTGACTGGACCCCATCGATGTAGGCGACGCCGAGCCGGCTGGTCAGGAACGGATCCTCACCGAAACACTCGAAGTTGCGCCCCCCAATTGGGTGGCGGGCGATGTTGATCGTTGGGGCCAGCAGCAGTTGCGCTTGTTTGCGAGCGGTTTCTCGTCCGAGCAAACACCCGAGTTCGCCGACCAGGTCGACGTCGAATGTCGCCGCCAGGCTCACCGCTGCGGGGATGCAGACCGCGGGGGTGCCGCTCGCCATGGAATCGCCACGCGCACCGTTGGGTCCGTCGGTCATCTTCATCGCAGGGATTCCGAGACGTTCGATCGACGCGCTATGCCAGTTGTCGCTGCCCGACAACAGCGAGATCTTCTCGTCGAGGTCGAGCTGGTCCAGCAGTTCCTGCGCTGTTCGTTCCTGCATCGTTGCTCCTCGGTCGGTCAGGGCTCGAATGCCCGATCAGCGAGGCGCCATTGTGCCAGATCTTGTGCTCAGACCGTCCCGGCGATGAGCATCGCCACGCCGAGGTGAATCAGCCCGATCGACAAGGTCTGCGGTGTCGACGCTCGCCTTTCGCTGAGGAGCTTGATCATGCCGGCGGCAAAGAACACCGCGACGACGGCGGACAATCCCAACGTGCCGGTCAGTTGGCCGACAACGGTGATCAACACCACGACCGTCGCCAACAACCCCAAGCTGGTCGGCTGATCGACGAGTTCGTCAACCAACCCTCGTCCCGTCGATTGCTGTCGATCCGATTGCCCAAATGCCGCCGCTGTCATTTCGTTTCTTCCCGTGTTGTGCCGCCGAACGGCAACAGCGGGACCAAAAAGAGACGAAATCGTGCAGCAGCACGGTGCGGAATCACTGATTGGCCGCCCACCCAGCTCGCCGTTCGACGTCGCTGACTAGACTTGGGAATATCTCACGTCGCTGCGCCACCTGTCACTTTCGCAGCTACGACTGTCATCGTTTCGCAACGTTAGGGGCGCTCACCGGCCCAAGAGATGACGATTCGGCGGAACTCATCGCCAGGTCGCGACCGTTGATGCTTCGGATCCGTCAGTACCCATGTCCGTCAACACAGATATCCCGTCAACACAGATATCCGACGGTGACGACCCTGCCACCCGAATTGACACCGAATCGCCTCGAAGGAGTCGAACGCTCATGAAGAAGACACTCGCTGGTGCCGTACTCGGGATCTTGGCCTTCGCCGGCTTTGCCGTGTGGTCGAATCTGATCGACATTCGGTTTCCGTGGCAGGTGCTTCCTGAGTTCGCCGATGTCGAGGTCGACTTGACCTTGCCGGAGGAGGCGCGGATCGTCGAGGTCGAACCGATCGCGCTCGACTGTCGGGCCCGCATCCACGCCGAAGTCCCTGTCGAGGGGCGACGCGAACACTCGGTACTCGGCAAGGTCTACCGCACCGACACGGTCACGATGCAGGCAACCGGAGACGTTGACACCTGTGTCGAGGGAACCAGTGCCGATGTGATCTACAACAGAGATGGGTCGACCGAAGTCATCATCCCCGGTGAAGCCATCATCTTCGTACGGCCCCGAGTCGATGCCGTCGCGACCGCCGCATCGGTCGATGAAACCAAGGGCGGCCTCGGCAAGTTCACCGACGCATTCCCGTGGGTCGATAGCGACCTCGGACTCACGCCGCTGGCCTACGCCTATGCGCAGAATGTCATCGGCTCGAGCCAGTGCATGGAAGCGGCGTACACCGTGACCGAAGATGTACTCATCGACGCCTACCGCCAGCAGTTCATCGACCAGGGTGTCGATCCAGAAACGCTGACCGTTCGCATCGAAGGCGAGCCGTTGTTCGCCAACGCTCCCGAGATCGACATGGGTGACGATGTCACGATGTCGGTCGGCAACGACCAGATCAGCTGCACCACCGCCGACGGCCTCGGCCGGGTCATTCCTCAGCAGTAAGCCATTCCTCAGCAGTAAGGGGAAGCGCTGATAGGGGCGACGCTCGCATCGCCGAAGCCGGCGTCAGCCAGCTGTTGTTTCAGTTGGAGCCGGAGGGTTGTAGATCGTCGGCGGCGTCACGTCCACCTTGGGTATCGCTACTGACGTAGCGGTTGTTGGCGCCGCAGTTGCGGGTGTCGTTGTCGGACTCGTTGCTCGGGGCCGGGTGGTGGGTGGGCTGGTAACTCGGGGGTTCGTTGCTGGGGGCTGCGTGACCGCAACAGCCGCGGTCGTGGTCGGGGCTTCGGTGACCACCGTGGTCAACGCCGTTGTGCTGGTGGTTGTCGTGGGGGTGGTGGTCGGCGTGGACGTGGTGGTGGTCGGGCGGAGCGTGGTGGTGGTCGGCGGTGCGGTCGTCGTCGTTCGAACCACCGGTTCGACGGTCGTTGCTTCGACGTCGATGCCAGGATCGTCGTCTGACAGCAGCAGATAGCCGTTGACGCCGAAAACGGCGAGTACGACGGCGACGCCGAGCACTCGCTTCATTTCATATGCTGGAAACTCCATTGGTCCACTCACCTTCCCGCCCCGCTCAACCAGTATGCGACGCGTTGGGGCCGAGCGAAAGGTCACCGGGTTGAATCACCCGCTCGGGGCACCGCGAAACCACGTCGAATGGCAGCCGAGCGTCGGGTAGCGTCGAAGCCATGGCGACCGACGGACCTCTTCATGTGAATGGTGGACTCGTCATCCCCGCGACTGAACTCACCTGGCGGTTTGGCCCGTCTGGTGGCCCCGGCGGGCAGCATGCGAACACTGCCAACACTCGTGCTGAGCTGGTTTTCGAGATCGCAACGTCGGAGTCGCTCACGGCCTTTCAACGTGATCGTCTCGAGCGAGAGTTTGGGCCACGGCTGAGGATCGTCGCCGACGATTCGCGTTCCCAGACCCGCAATCGCGAGGCGGCATTGGAACGAATGTCGCAACGGCTGGCCGAGGCGCTGAAACCCAAGCGAGTCAGACGGGCGACTCGGCCCGGCCGGGGGGCCAAAGAGCGACGGCTCAAGGAGAAGCGCCAGCGCAGCGAACGCAAGGCCCGACGCAGTAAAGCGTGGGATGACTGAACCGGGCGCCACGAATTTCGGCGGTGCTGCCGGGTCGCTGGCCCTTCGCCACTCGCCGGGACATACTGACGCGATGGCAGAGATCATCAAAGCATGGGACATGGTCGACGAAGCGAAGGCATCGTTGGAGAACCTGACAGCCGAGCAGGTAGAAGCCGAGCGGCTGGCGGCATCTTCGGTGATCGTCGACATCCGCGATCATCGAGAGCTGTACCTCAAGGGAAAGATCCCAGGAGCCGTTCATGCGCCTCGGGGCATGCTCGAGTTCTGGGTCGACCCGGCGAGTGAGTACTACCGAGAGGTATTCACGCCATCGAGTCGCTACATCATCTACTGCGCCGGTGGCGGGCGATCAGCGTTGGCGGCCAAGACCATGAAAGACATGGGCTATGCCGACGTTGCACACCTCGAGCCTGGATTCGACGGGTGGGAAGCGGCTGGGCTCGAGATCGAAGACATCAAGGCCAGTTCGAAGTGGGTGCCGCGGGCCGACTGAGACGCTCACCCGGCGACGAGCAACGCACCAGGCTGGGCAACGAGGGTGACGGGTGCCGAACCAAACGGTTCCCCGTCGGCCCAGAGCGGTTCCTTGGTTTCGATCTCGACTGACTGCGCCCGCAGCATGGTCACCTTGGGGTGCTTGACATGTCGGCCGAGGAACACCGCTGGCATCACTCGAAGGAGTTGCAGCGGCGGGACCGACTCGACGATGACCACATCGAGCAGCCCGTCGTCGGCGGCTGCATCAGGACAGATCGCCATGCCCCCGCCGAAGTAGCGGGTGTTGCCGATGGCAAAGAAGGCGGTGTCGAGCTCGATGCGTTCGCCATCGGCCCGCAACGCAACGTGCACGCGTTCGAGCTGTGCTGCTTCGAGCACGCTGGCCACGGTGTACTTCAACTGCCCGGGCGGAAACCGCATCGGGTTGGCGCGGGCCGTCACCCGGCCGGAGAACCCAGCCGTTACCACCGAGGCAGCGAAACGCCCGTCGTTGCTCTGGATCACGTCGATCGACCTGGGGGCTCCGATCAATGCCTGCCGCACGACCGCTCGGTGCTTGCTTGCCGGCAGTGCGAGCCCGGTACCGATATCGAGACCGCGAGCGAAGTCGTTGCCGGTACCGCTCGGAACGATGCCGACCACGATTGGCGTTCCGGCCAACGACGGCAGCGCGTGGTGGATCAGTCCATCGCCACCGACGATCACCAGACGCTGCATCTCGTCTCGGTTGGCGTCGATCACTCCGGGGATGCCTTCGGGTGTTGGCGCCGAGAGGACCGTGGTTGCGAACCCGAGAGCCTCCGCTGTGGCAACGGCGGCCAACAGCGACTCGCCTCTCTTCCCTCTCAGACCTGGCCGAGAAAGGAAGTGAATACGGTTTGGATCAGTCACGGTCCTGCCAGGTGCAAACGCAAGCCTCGTTGCCTTCGGCGTCAGCCAGTACCCAGAACGCCTTCGCTCGGGCGTCGCTCACCAGTACGCCACCGGCCGCGATCGCCGTAGCAACTCGAGCCTCAGCCTCGTCATGGGGTACCGAGACGTCGAGGTGGAACCGGTTGCGATCGGTTCGAGGTGCATCCATCTGTTGGAACCAGATCGCTGGACCTCGCCGATGCGGATCTCGCAAGTCGTGTTGTGCCCCGTCGCTGTCGATTCCTCGATAGCCGAGGATGGCCTTCCAGAACGGTCGAATCGCTTCGATGTCGAGTGCGTCGATTGCGATCTCGACGCGCTTCGTCGAAGCTGGCGCGGCGACAGCCCCACTTTGCTTTGCGAGTTCCGAGATCGCTCGGGCCAGTTCGAGGTCGAGGTCGCTCAGGCCGTCGATCTCATGAGTCATCAGCATGACGTGAACCACGCCGGGGTAGCGAACGTCGATGTCGGGGTGATGGTTCGCAGCGTCGGCGAGTTCAGCGATCCCGCAAGCGAACGTGGCCGCCATCGTGAAGGCTGACACGCCATCGAGCGCTGACGCCTGGTAGGTGGCCTCGACGCTTCCAAGAAGGTATCGCCAGTCGCTGAGGCCGTCGGCCGTTGCCATTTCATGTGCGGATACGGGTACGGGCATGGTGAGAGGTTAGCTGCGGGCTCCCGCACGATGGCCGAACATTCACGCCGGATCACCTGGGCGCCAACACGAAACACTGTCGAACGAGTCGGCCGATGCGGAGCAACAGCGCCGGCACCGAACTGGTCTTCGAGGGCCGGACGGATACCGGTTGATCCGAGGGCTGTCGAGGCCCGCCGAGCAGCTCGGATACTGCTGCGGCGACGTCGCTTGGATTGGCCAATGAGGCAATCGCACCCTGATCGACGGCGATACCAATGGTCGTCGAGAACGACACGATGCCAACGATGACGACGTCGCCCCATTCGGCTGCCAGTCAATCGTCGAGCGAGGTCCGATCACCAGCGACATCGAAGATGGCCGAGCGAATCCGATCGATGATGCCGTCGAGGTCATCGACGAATCGCAGGGTCTGCGACTTGGCTTGCTCATCTGCCAACCCCGACGCCAACGATTGCAGACCCATACCGATCGTGAACACGTCTTGGATCACGTTGTCATGGAGGTCTCGTGCGACCCGCTCACGATCGTCGATCAACCGCGACCGCTCCTGAATCGCCTGCGCTTCAGCTTCAGCCGCCACTCGTGCGGTCACATTGCGTACTGCTGCGACGGTGCAGGGACCTTCCGGGCCGTCGACCGGGCTCAAGCTGATCTCGACGACGAACGCCGAGCCGTCACTGCGACGCGCCTGGAGCCGACTGCCTTCGCCCTCGAACGCACACTGGGCTGAGCCTGGTAGCTGGTCCGGAGCTTTTGGTGGCGACCAGTCATCGAAGGGTCGATCAGATGCTCGACCGGGCGGCCAAGCAGTTCACCACGGTCGTAGCCGAACATCGCTTCGAGCTGAGAGTTGACCAGGAGGATCGACCCATCGCCGTCGACCAGGACGATGCCATCAGGCTCAGCGTCGACGACCGCCCAGGCCACCTCGTCGCCGATGCTGCCCTCGGCCAGCGGCCGATCAGACCGAACGTTGCTCGCAAGGCGCCGGTTCACCCGGGTCATATGGCCATCGTCAACTGGTTCGGAGGTCATCGTGACAGTGTGGCCTACCGCCGAGACTGCACTGCCATTTGCCGTTGTCAACGCACGATCAACGCAGCGCAGCAGGTGGCGGCAATCGCTGCCGCGATCTGAACCCAGTTGAGTCGAGCCATTGCGGGATCGAATTCGTATGCTCTAGGCCGCTGCAAAACTCGCCGATCTCATCGTCTGAGCGTTCCAGCGACCAGTTGGCCCTCGTAGCTCAGTGGATAGAGCGTCGGTTTCCTAAACCGTGTGCG
>JBBQUN010000148.1:0-11381 GCA_038212405.1 Acidimicrobiales bacterium
ACGCACATCCAGACTGGTCTCGTTGGCGGTGTCGCCACCTCCGCCTTCATGCATGGCGAGGTCCGAGTCCACGAACAGATCCACCATGCACGAGCTGATCATCTGGCCCGACATCTTGCCGTGGTCGGCGTGCAGTCGAGCCCCATCGCTGTTGCCCATCGACCGCTCGCTGCATTGGGCCTTCTTCTCGAGCGCACGATGGCTGGCTCGCCTCCTACGCTCGTCGTCGAGTCAGAGCCTGGCTTCATCCAACGCATCTGGCCGATCGATCCACGTTCCTCGTCCGCGATCGTTTCCGAGCTGAGCGATCATCCGCTCTACCTCATCGATGGGCATCACCGAGGCGCCGCAGCCACCGACTATCGGCGCCTGGTCGGACCAGGCACGGCCGACATGACGCTCTGCGCGTTGTTCTCCACAGACGAACTCGCCAACTTCGCCTTCCATCGCGTCCTTCCCCCGTCGATCGGCGAGATCAGAACAGTCAGGGCGCTGACCAAACAACGAGCGCAGCCAATCAACGGGCCCGATGGCATCGTCGAACCTGACGATGCCATCGCAATGTTCGACGGTTCGACGCGGCAATGGTGGTCGCTGCACGCTCCGACGGTCGACGGGGTCGTCTCGTCGCTCGCCGATCTGGCCCCCACCCGACTGGCGAGCCGCTTCGATGAAGCCTTCGGCACCCTGGGCAGCGGTGGCCTCGACGGACCCGGCTGGCGTGATGTCGTGCGGTATCGACCGGGTGTCGTCCCACTCGACCAGCTCGTCGCCGAGGCCGAGGCGCGCAATGACGCGTTGTTCGTCCTGCCAGCGTTGCCGATCGATGCCTTGACCGCCGTTGCCGACGCCGGACTGGCCATGCCCGCGAAGTCGACCTACTTCGACCCCAAGGTGCGTTCGGGAATCTTTCTTCGGCGGCTCTGACCCATCCCCGGTTCTGCCCAACTGATGATCCGCGGCAGACTGCATGGGTGCGCCTGATCAAACGAACGCTCGACGTCGAACTCTCCCCCATCGCTGCCGCCTACGCCTTTCTCGAACAGCGCACGGGCGAGCGCCGACTTCTCGATCTTTCCCAGGCAGCTCCGGCCTACCCAACCGCGCAAGTGATCATCGATCACGTCGGCGCGATCGCAGCGTCGGCTGACGGTGGTCGATACGCACCGTCGAAAGGCCTCCCCGAGCTTCGATCCACCTTTGTCGCCGAGCTCCGGTCTGGCCACACCATCACCGCCACTGATCGGCAAAGGGTGGCCGACATCTCGGTCGAGCACATCCAGATCACCGCCGGCTGCAACCAAGCCTTTTGTGTCGTGGCCTCGACACTGTGCGAGCCGGGCGACGAAGTCATCATTTGCGTGCCGTACTACTTCAATCATCGGATGTGGCTCGAGCTCGAGGGCATCTCACCGGTCTTTCTCGTCACCGGCGACGACTTCGTGCCGGACCCTGCTCGGGCAGCGGCGATCATCACCGAGCGAACACGAGCGATTCTGCTCGTGAGCCCCGGGAATCCGACCGGTGCCACGATTGCGCCGAGCGTGATCGAGGAGTTCTTCGCCCTCGCTCGGGCCAAAGGCGTCGCGCTGATTCTCGACGAGACCTATCGCCACTTTCGAGCAACCGACGAGCCGTCGCATTTGCTGTACTCCGAGCCCCATTGGGACGACACGCTCGTCACACTGCACAGCTTCTCGAAGGAGTTCGCCATTCCTGGGTATCGCGTCGGCGCGATCTGCGGGAGCGAGCAGCTTCTCGACGAAGCCCTCAAGCTGCTCGATTGCGTTGCCATCTGCGCACCCCGTATTGGACAGGAGGCGGCGCTGGCCGGTCTCCGCCATGCGGTCGATTGGCGAAGCGCCCAGGCAGCACGAACGCTGACCCGTCAGGTCGCCTTCACCGAAGCGATGGCTGGGCAACCGGGCGGGTTCGAACTGGCGAACGCTGGCGCATACTTCGGCTGGGTTCGTCACCCCCACGTCGGCGTAGCCGACCGCGAGATCGTCCGACGCCTGGTCGTCGAACACGATGTGCTCGTGATTCCAGGCACGGCCTTCACCCCGACAGACGAGCGCTGGCTTCGTTTCAGCTTCGCCAACCTCGATGTCGACGACTTCGCCGAACTTGCGCGACGACTGACCCAGGCTGGCCTTCCCGGGGCAGGGTGATCAGCGCTTTCGCAAGCGAAACAACGCCATGCCGTCGGTCTCACCGGGCAGGAGGAACGCGAGATCCCCTTGGGTCTCCCAGGGAAACGTCGGCGGGCTCAGTACCTCGACATCGTCTCGTGCTCGGGCCCGCTCGAGTACGCCAACAGTCTCCGGACCCGTCAGCGTGCACACGCTGTAGACGAGTTCGCCACCGGAACGAAGCAGATCGAGCCCTGCGTCGAGAATCTCGGACTGGAGCTTCGCCAACCGTTCCGGCGCTTCGGCATCGATCCGCCAACGGGCATCGGCGCGACGGCGCAGGCTCCCAAGACCGGAACACGGCGCGTCGACGAGCACCCGATCGAACGACGCTGGAGCGAACGGCGGTGCGGTGGCATCGGCAGTAATGACGCCGAGTGAAGCCGGAACCGGTTCGCCATTTGCAGCAGCGGTCTTTGCCAGCATGGCAACATTTCGAGCGATCAGCCGGGTCCGGTTCAGGCGAAGATCGCCAGCGACGACGTTTGCACCTTCGAGGGCCAGAATGGTCGCCTTGCCTCCGGGGGCCGCACAGAGGTCGATGACCCGGTGGCCCGCCTGCACGTCGACGGCCTCGGCGACATACTGCGACGCTGGATCCTGCACGTAGCCGTCGTCGCGCTGGTGCACCGAAGCGGCTTCGTTCATGGCTTCCATCGCAGCGATTGCCCGCTCGTTTCCGAGATCGGTGACGAGTTGTGCGGCGATCCAGTCGGGATAGCTCAACCGAGTTGCGTCGTCTGGCCATGCGATGCCGGGAGCGTCCCACGACTCGTCGATTGCCGTCTTTTCTCTCGCCACCTTGCGAAGGACGGCGTTGACCACACTCTTGCCACGGCCCCGAGTGGCGCCGACGGTCGCGCTGACCGCTGCGTGGGGCGGGGTATCGAGGTGATGGAGTTGGTAGGTGCCAACTCGTAGCGAGGCCCGGACCTCGGCGTCGACCTCGTCGAGGAGGAAGCGGTCGATGATGAAGTCGAGCGCACGGCGCATGCGCGTGGTTCCGTACACCAGCTCGGTGACCAGCCCTCGGTCGCGGGGTTCGAGTGCGGAGCGTTCGAGCATCGGCGGCAACACGAGGTTTGCGTAGGCGCCGTCGGTGTCGATTCGCAGGAGCGCGTCGATGGCCAGGCGGCGGGCCTCGACGCCAGGCTCGGATCGACCGGTCGATCCCGTTGGTTGCCGCTTCTTCTTCGCCATCAGGTGAGTCGCTCGTCGTGCGAAGGCTGAGCGCCATTGGCCCAGGACCGGGCAGCCATCCGAGGCTTGCCCTCTGGTTGGACCTCGATCAATTCGATCGCTGCGGTTCCCGTGCCGAGGAACGCTCCATCGATCTGTCCGGGCGCCAGGTCGGTCCTGCTCGTCAACGTGGCTGACCAGATCTTGAGTCGTTTGTTGCGGAACTCGGCCCACGCTCCGCCGAGTCGAACCAATCGATCGATCGACTCGGCCGAAGCGGCGACCGCGATCCGATAGTCGTCGCGCTCGATCTTTGCTGCATACACCGGCTCGCCAACCTGGGGTCGGCCCGGGCCGAGCCCGAGCTCGAGCGCCTCGACGAGCGATGCGGTGCCAACCTCGACCAGCTCACGACGGAGCGAATCGAGTGTTGCGTCAGTGGCGATCGGCACCGTGACCCTTCGATAGACATCGCCGGTATCGAGGCCTTCTGCCACCTGCATCACGCACACTCCGGTTTCGGTATCACCTTCGAGCAAGGCTCGCTCGACTGGCGCCGCTCCTCGCCATCGTGGCAGCAGCGAGAAGTGGAGGTTGACCATGGCCAGCTTCTCGAGCACATGAGGCTTGATGATGCGGCCAAAGGCAACAACGACGCCGAGGTCGGCATTCGATTCGAGCACCTCGTCGACATCGGTGGTCACCGCGATTCCGAGCTCCATTGCGGCAGCTTTGACCGGCGAGGGATGCAGGCTCGAACCCCGACCCCGGCGTTTGTCGGCACTCGTGACGACGAGCGGGATCTCGAAACCCGCAGCGTGAAGTGCTCGCAGAGGCGGTACCGCAACCTCGGGTGTTCCGAGGTAAACGATGCGCTTGATGTTGGCCGGTGGTGCTGCGAGGTTGGTCACTCGTGTTCGATCGCTACGGGAGCGTCAAGCCACGAAGACGTTCGAGCGGCTTCTTCTTCTTGGGCTGATCGATGAAGAGCTCGTTGAGCGTCTTGAGCGCATCTTTGCGCCGGTCGTCTTCGAGCCGGTCGATCAGCAGAACGCCATCGAGGTGATCGAGTTCGTGTTGGAAAAGCCGAGCGAGCAGTTCGTCGGCTTCGATCGAGATCTCGTTGCCGTCGAGGTCATAGCCAGTGAGATGGACTTCCTTCGGACGCACGATGTCCCAGTGCAGGCCCGGGACCGACAAACAGCCCTCTTCGTAGATCCACTCGCCGCGAGACTCTTGGATCACCGGATTGACGATCGATCGTGGTCCGGTCTCGTCGCCAAGGTCGTACACGAAGAACCGCCGGTTCACCCCAACCTGGGTCGCTGCGAGTCCGAGACCGGGCTCGGCGTACATGGTGTCGAGCATGTCGTTTGCCAACTTGGTCAGGGATCCGTCGATATCGGTGACCGCGTCGGCCACCTTGCGCAAGACGGGGTCGCCGAAGATCCGAACGTCGTAGGGAACTGCCATCTCGTCAAGGCTATCTGACAGGTGCGAGCTACCGTTGGAGGGCGAATGTCTGAACAACACCACTACTTCGACGCCTCTCCCACCAGCGCGTCGGCACGCCAGACCATCGAACTTGCGCTTCCCGACGTCCACCTCTCGCTGGCCACCGATCGCGGCGTCTTCAGCGCCGGCCGAGTCGATGCCGGTTCCAAATTGTTGCTCCTCGAGGGCCCTGCGCCGGTCGCGACCGACTCGGTGCTGCTCGATCTCGGAGCTGGTTACGGTCCGATCGCCTGTGCCCTTGCGCACAGGAATCCGCAGGCCACGGTGTATGCAGTCGAGATCAACGAGCGGGCGCAAGCGCTGTGTCGTGAGAACGCTCTGACCAACGGGCTCGACAATGTGATCGTTGCCTTTCCCGAGGACATTCCGCGCGACCTCGTCATCGACCGGATCTGGTCGAATCCGCCGATCCGTATCGGCAAGGCGGCACTGCATGACCTCCTACTGCGCTGGCTCGTGCACCTGAGCCCAACAGGCTCAGCCCATCTCGTCGTGCAAAAGCACCTCGGAGCCGACAGCCTTGCTCGCTGGCTCGAACTCCAGCACTACCCCACCGAGCGGCGAGCGAGCCGCAAGGCCTATCGCCTCATCGATGTCGCACCCCGAGCCACGAATCCGCCAACAGCAGCCGGTCCAGAAACAGAGCAGTCGTGAATCAACCAGTGAAGACCCTCACCCCTACCGAGCTGAAGCGGTTGCACCGTGAGTGGCGACGCAAGACCGAACTCGAACTGGGCCTGATCCTCGATGGCGTGCAGAACCCGTTCAATGTCGGCTCTCTGTTTCGATCGGCTGCTGCGTATCGAGTCGATCGCATGTGGCTGTGTCCCCCAAGTCCGGGGCCCAGCGAATCGAAGGTCGCCAAGACGGCCCTCGGCTGTGAGCGCCTCGTTGCCTGGGAGATCGCCGAATCCGGCGTCGCTGCGGTGGCAGCGGCGAAGGCCGCTGGTTTCGTGACCGTCGCCATCGAACTGACGGCATCAGCCAAGCCGATGTTCGCCATCGACCTCGGACCAAAGGTTGCACTCGTCCTCGGCCACGAAGATCGTGGTGTGCACAAGCAGACGCTGGCCGAGGTCGATCACGTTGCCTACCTACCCCAACTGGGCAAGGTCGGATCGCTCAACGTTGCCCAAGCCGGCACCGTTGCCCTGTACGAAGCGGCTCGGCAACGCTGGACCTGAACGGAAGGGAGGGGGATGTTGCGACGCGAAGCGAGCAACTCAGGAGGAAAGCGAAGCGAACGGCGCTAACCCGTGAACCATCCACCGTCGGGGTGGATCAGCTCGCCGGTGATGTAACTGGCCTCGTCGCTCAGCAAGAACAAGATCAAGTTCGCCACCTCGACCGGCTGACCCATTCGGCCCATCGGCGTGAGGCTCATCAGCATCGAACGCAGTTCGTCGGTCTCGTTCATGAGGCTGGTCATGTTGGTCTCGGTGAAGCCAGGCCCGACGCTGTTCACCCGGATACCGAGCGGCGCCAGTGTCTTTGCGGCGTTCTTCGTGAGCATCCAGACACCGGCCTTCGACACGGGATAGCTCGGTGATCCCCAGAGTGGATCGCGAGCAGCAATCGACGCGATGGTCACGATCGAACCCTTGCGCTCCTGCTCCAGCATCACCCGAGCCGTCGCCTGAATGGCGAGAAGCGTGCCGGTGAGGTTGACGTCGAGCACCCGACGCCAGTTGTCGATGTCGAGTTCGATCAGCGACGCCGCCGGGTTGATGGCGCTGGCCTCGGCCGCGAGCTGCATCCGCTTGAGGTTGCCCTCACGATCACCGGAGGAGTATTCGCCGCTGCTGATGCCAGCGGCGGTGACGAGCAGATCGACACCTCCGTAGGCATCGACCGCAGCCGCCACCATGGCTTCATTGCCCTCGGGACTCGCAGCGTCGAGTTCGACGAACATCGCCCTACCGCCCGCTTCGGTGATGGCGTCGACCGCAGCCTGGCCGGGAGCCGGCTGCACATCAGCGATGACGATGGTTGCGCCCTCGGCCGAGAGTTGCTCGGCACAGGCACGACCGAGACCATTGCTGCCTCCGGTGACGATGGCAACGCGGTCAGTGAAACGATCTGGTCTGCTCATGTCCGCACGCTACGACGGCGAGTCGACCTCAGCCAAATAGACGATCTCGCCGTCGAGGATCGTCACCATGATGGTTGTCTCGAGGAGCGCATCTGGCCCCTCGGTGAGCGGATCTCGATCGAGTACGACCACGTCGGCGGCGAGGCCCTCGCGAAGCGAACCGGTGACGAATTCCATCTTCGCCGCCCACGCCGAGTCTCGGGTTGCGTGGATGATCGCATTGCCCAGCGGCAGTGCCCACTCAGGACGCAGCGGAGCGAGCGACGGATCACCAGGCGACCGGCGGGTACTCGCCAGGTACATGTTGGGTAGTGGTTCGAGCGGTGCCGTTGGCGTGTCGGTACCGAACACCAGTGTCGCCCCACCCGCCAAATAGCCAGGCCAAGCGAAACCGTTTTCGGCCCTCTCGATCCCGAGCATCTGGACCCAGATCGGTAGAACGGCGGGATCGAGGTGGACCGGTTGCATCGAGGCGGTCACACCGAGTGAACCGAGTCGAGCGATGTCGTCGGTGTGCGCCGACTCCAGGTGCTCGATGCGGTGGCGACGGCCACTCGTGCCATTGGTCGCTGCCGCCAGTTCGAGCGCGTCGAGTGCATTGCGAACGGCCTGATCCCCGATGGCGTGAATCGCAACCTGGAGTCCAGCAGCGTCGGCGGCCAACACCACGGGTTGGAGCGACGACGGTGGCCAGATCGGCTCGTGGTTTGCGCCGTTGCTGTACGGATCGATCATGGCCGCCGTACAAGCATCGATCGTGCCATCGGTGATGAGCTTGATGCCTGCGACCCTCAGCCGATCGCTCTGATAGCGATCACGCAGCTGCACCGCAGCATCGATCTGGGCCAACTCTGCGGCCGGCTCCACGGTTCGGTGAACGATCACGTGTGCGACGATTCGTGTCGTCAATCGTCCGCCAGCTTCGAGACTCGCCAGCGCACCGAGGCCTCGAGCATCGACGGCCATCTCGACGGCGCTGGTGATGCCAGCGGCGCGATAGGCCCGAAGCGCCAACTCGATCTGCCCGGCGAGCTCAGCATCGGAGACGTCGGCCAACAACCGCCACACCAGTTCGATGTTGGCCGTCTCGAGAAGATGGCCAGTTGCTTCGCCAGTCGCCGGATCCCGCACGATGCGGCCACCAATGGGGTCAGGCGTGGACGCATCGATACCGAGCTCGGCCAGCGCAGCCGAATTCAACCACGACGAGTGAAGGTCATTGGCCTCCAGGTAGACGGGTCGATCGGTGATCACCGCGTCGAGCATCGCCTTGGTCGGAATTCCGCCAGGCACCGCACTGCCGAGCCAGCTCGTACCCAGCACCCGCGTTGCCTCGGGGTTGGCCTCGGCCCACGCGAGGATGCGCCGCTGAATATCAGCCAGATCGGTGGCGTCACGCAACTGGGCCTTGCCCAAGTTGGCGCCCGTCATTGCCACGTGCACATGACCATCGACGAAACCCGGCAGTACGAGGCCACCGTTGGCGTCGATACGCCTGGCCTCAGGACCGGCGAGTGCCCGAGCCTTGGCCAGCGACCCAACGAACGCGATGCGAGTGCCCTCGATGACGAGCGCTTCGGCGAATGGCTGATCATCCTCGGCGGTGAACACGGTTCCACCGGCTACCAGCGTTCGTTGTCCGCTCATCACTTCTTTCCCCTTCGCAACGACGGGCGAGTGCGCGTCAGCGGCGACTCTACAGTGCTGCGACGCCAGGCTCGGTCAGATACGTGGCGGGTCGACCGCGACACGAATGCGGGCCTTTGTTCTCACAAGATCATCGAGGGCACTGGCCAAGGTTTCCGGGTCGCCAGCGCGTACCAGAAAGCGTCCGTCGTCGGTCGGGCCGAGAAGGGCAACATCGACTCGTAGTCGAAGCGGCTCGACGGCCTCGATCGCGCCCTTGCCGCTGACCTCGGCCAGGGCAGCGAACGGTGGATAGTCGAGCGATCGACGAAGCTCCGCCTCGGCTTCGGCGAACCGACCGGGATCAGCCCGAACCGCCGACGTGAGTACCCGATGGTCGGGCATTCGAGTTTGCACCATCACCCGCCCTCCGCCACTACGCCCACCAACCATGCGAGCGGCGAGAACGAGTAGCGCCATTGCCTGTTCGCCCGAGCGATAGCGCTGCGCCATGAGCTCCTGATCGAAGTCCAAGAACACAACGAGTCCAGCAGTGGGGATCCGGTGCAGAACAGCCTCGGTACCGACCACGATGCGCGCCGCGCTCGTGTGATCGATGTCGCTCGGTGCCGACGTTGCGGTGATCTCGCCCACCGGCTCTTGCGCCAGCGCAGCAAGTTCCTCACGCACTCGATCAACACCGAGGCGCAGCCGCTTGAGACTGGTGCCGGCACAGTTGGCGCAGATCTTCGGGCGCCGCTCGCCCGTCCACGCCACCAACTGGTCATCGACCTCGGCCATCAGGTGCTCGCCGTCTTCGGTCTTGACCAGTTCCCCGCACGTGACGCAGGCCAGCATTCGGGCCCGGCCCTTGCGATTGACCACGCAAACCACGCGCTCCCCGGATGCTCGGCCGTCGCTGATCTGGGCTGCAAGCTGAGGCGAGAAGACCCCGGAACGTCCGGGATCTTCGCGCCGTCGATCCACCACGTGGATCGGTGGCCACCCCGACCGTTCGACCGAACGAGACAACGTGAGCACACGATCAGCAGCAGCGAGCGCCGCAATCGATGGACAGGGCGACACCAGGAGGCATGGCACGCCTGCTCGTCGCGCCCGTTCGATGGCAACGTCCCTGGCGTTCCAGGTGGGGTTGCGTTCCTCCTGGAGCGATTCAGCATGCTCATCGAGAACCACGATCGCAGCCAGCCGTGCGACTGGCGCCCACACCGCGCTTCTCGCTCCGATGACCACACCACCGCTGGCCCCGAGCGCCCAGTCCCGACCAGCGAGTCGAATGATCCCCCCGGCTCGACGCAGACGCGATCCGTAGTAGCGGGCATCGTCGATATCTGGCGTCACGACGATGGCGTCACCCGCCCGAGCAACCGCGGCAACCAGTCCGAACAAGTCTGAGGACGGCGCTGCTCGCAGCACACTCACTCCGGCGACTGCGAGCGCTTCGAGCGCCAACTCGCCGAGTGGATCGACCAGCGAGTCGGGAAGTTGTTGGGCGCCCGATCGACCAACGGGCACGGCATCGACCATCCGGTCGGGTGACGCCGTCTTGAGGATGGAGGCCAGGCGGCCATGCCATCGGTGCGCCGCCCACCGAGCAAGGTCGATCAGTTCGGCGGGAGGTCCAACCGACGACCATTTCGAGATCGTCCGCAGCTCGACACCGGCTGGAGGCTCGACGTCGACTTCGGTGACCCAACCAGCGACTCGCCGTCCGTGGAGGTCGACTCGCACGAGATCGCCGGGAGCGACCGTGCCCGCCCATGGGGCGGGCACGAGATAGTCGAACGTCTTGTTCAGACCGGAGACCTCAGGCAGGACTCGGACGACACGCGACGCTGGCACGACATGATTCTAGAGCGGCGGAGCAGCTCGAGAAGCTCTGCTGAGCGTTGCCGACGGAGGAGGCGCGCACCGGGCGTGCACCCAGATCGCCAACGGCGAAGCGGCGGAGCAGCTCAAATGTGTCAGAGTCCGAGTGCGGCCTTGACCGCATCGACACGGTCGAGGCGTTCCCACGTGAACGACCGGCCATCGGAACGACCGAAATGCCCATACGCCGCCGTCTGCGCGTAGATCGGCTGACGCAACTCCAAATGATCCAGAATCGCACCCGGACGCAGATCGAACACATCATTCACACACGCCGAGATCTTCGCCGGATCCACGTTCTCGGTCCCGAACGTCTCCACCATCACCGACATCGGACGAGCAACACCAATCGCATACGCAACCTGCACCTCCACCCGATCAGCAACACCCGCCGCCACCAAATTCTTCGCAACCCAACGCGTCGCATACGCAGCCGAACGATCCACCTTCGACGGATCCTTCCCCGAAAACGCACCACCACCATGACGAGCCGACCCGCCATAGGTATCAACGATGATCTTCCGACCCGTCAACCCCGCATCACCAACCGGCCCACCAATCACGAACCGGCCCGTCGGATTCACCAACACCTCATACTCATCATCAGCGAACCGCTCAGGAATCACCGGACGAATCACGTTCTCGATCAAATCCGGACGGATCATCGAATCACGATCGATCCCATCATCATGCTGGGTCGAGATCAACACCGTCCGCAACCGGACCGGCACCCCATCCACATAATCGAACGTCACCTGGGTCTTGCCATCCGGACGCAGATACGGGACCGTCCCCGCCTTCCGCACCTCAGCCAAACGCTCCGCCATCCGATGCGCCGTATGAATCGGCAACGGCATCAACACATCAGTCTCGCTACACGCGTAACC
>JBBQUN010000149.1:0-11324 GCA_038212405.1 Acidimicrobiales bacterium
GCACCCTCGCCGCTGTGCTCATGACCCGTATCGCCGCGTGTTGGCGCAACGGGCAGCTCTACGAGATCCGCGACACCGACGGTCGTGTGGTCACCGCTGAGGAAGGCCGCAAAATCTGTGCTGAGCGTTACCGGATCGACCCAGCCAACCGGGCGAAACGTCGTAACGCCACCGCTACCAAGAAACTGAAAGGGGCAGGCCGGGACAGAAAGGAGTCGCAAAGCGCTCCGGTCGCCGACCCACCCCCATACCAGTCTACAAAAGCCGCGTACCCCCTGGACTCCCGTTAGGAACTCAGCCGTAGCGCCGGTCAGCCAGACCTCGGCAGGCGCTCACAGAAGCCGAAACGCGATGGTTGTGAGCGGCGCTCCACGATCTGCTCAGCCATCCAAGACCGATAGCCAACTCCATGACACTCCGATCAAACTCATGACCGGCCCGTCCGAAGTCGGAACTCACCTCCACGGTTCGTTGACCGACAGTCACGACGCGAGGAAGTCAACCCCCGGACAGACTGGCTGCGGGGTACATGATCGAACTGAACGGCGCACTGTTCGGGTTCGCCCATCCCGACGACGTGCACATCGTCGACCGGCGCCGCGAGCCCTACACGTCGCCGGCCAATGCCGAGTCAGCAACCACTACGGGACCTACGATCATACCGGCTACCAGGTACCCGCTCTCGACGGCCGCCTGCACTGGGCATCAACCGAAACCTCACCACAGAACTCGGGCCATATCGAGGGGACGCTCATCGCCGACGCTCGTGCCAGTGCCGCCATCGACCAAGCGCTGGGCACGACCGATCCGCTCGACAAACCAATGATCTCGAGGAGACCAACCATGATCACACTGCAACAACTGCTCGACGAATACGCCACAGCCTTGGCCTACACCGACGCTCTCTGGCACGACCTCGATATCGAACAGGTCCAGTGGCGACCGAATGCCGACTCCAGCGCGATCGGCTGGCACCTCGGCCATCAGGCCGCCGTCTCCCATTACATGGTTCGCAATCTGACCGCAGCGGAACCACCAATCGACATCGAACTCGATGCACTGATGGACAGCGCGACTGCCGAACGAGAGCGGGGGACACTTCCCGACCTCGGCCGCCTCGGCAACTACCGCGCGACTGCAGCCGCCCGGGTTCGTGTCCGGGTCGGCGACATCGACGCAGGACGCGTGGGTGCCCCTCAGCAACTACGCCGCATCGCCGCCACGATGCTCACCTCGATCATCAACCACGAGTACCAGCACAGCAAGTGGATCGGTGAGGTTCGAAGCGAACAGTTTGCCCTGGCCCTCCCGCCGATGCCCGACTCACCGCACTTGATCGAGCTCGACGGCTATCACCTCATCGGCTGAAGATCACCCAGGCCGGCGGGGCCGATACCGCGAACCTCACCGAGCAGTTCCGGGTGATCGGTGGCGTATTGCCACAGCGTGATCTGTCGGCTCGATCGGATGCGCGGTCTACCCTCGCCGTCATGGCTCAACTCAGCGTGGACGACCAGCTCCTTCACATCGGCTTGTCGGGCTGGGAGAAAGCCGGCGCAATGAGCGCTGACTTCTCCGTTCCTCTTGGCTCGATTGTCTCGGTCGAGCCGCTCGCCAACGCCCGCTCGGCAATTCGGGGCGTGCGGTTCCCCGGCACCGGTCTGCCCGGCGTCGTTGCACTCGGCCGCTGGCGCAAGTGGGGCAACGTCGATTTCGTCGCCGTCTACCGCAACGATCCTGGTTACCTGATCGAACTGACCGGCGACCGATTCGATCGCATCATTGTTTCGTCTGACCCCGTTTCCGGCCTCGACCAACTGATCTGACGAGGGCGGCGGGCCGTCAACGAACGAACCTGCCGGATCTCCGCCACCAGCGTTGGCGACACGAACGCGAACCGGGAGGACCTGGTCGTGCTCGGCGTCGACGTTTGGCACGATCTGTCGAGTGCGTTCGGGAACCACCAGGCGTTGTCGCCGAACCGTGTCATGACGGCCCGGGCGATGATCAGACGAACCACGGGGCGCCGAGGAGAGTCTCTCGACGACGCTGGGGCGCGATCGAGCCGCTTCGGTGAGGTGCCGACCGTCGGACCTTCGGCCCTGGTCGTGTTCGGTGCGGGTCGGGCATGGTGAATCCTGTGTTCGTCAGCAGTTGCCGTTGGGCGAAATCCGTGGCGAGAGGCCGCGCCCGACGGTGAGTAGGGCGACCCTGATGACCCGAGACGTGGACGGGCGATGCGATCGCTCGCCTCAACTGGGAGAGCTTGCGCAGCATGCTGCGCCGCAACCGACGCAACTGAGCTGATCGCCAACGATTGATTCAGCGGCCATGCTCGTGCGGCTGGGTGGTGGCGCTTGTCGTGACAAGACCACCGGCGATGTTGGTGGTGATGCGACGAAAGCCGGCCGCACTCAGGGAGGCGTCGAGCTGCTCGGGTCGGAGCCGGAGCTTGGTGTAGCTCGATACTCGTTGGTCGAAGCCGTCGCCGTTTCGCACATGAACGAGGTCGTGGACTCGGGTGTGATCGGTATCGATCGTTTCCAGGAAGCAGGTGAAAATGCGATCGCGGTCACTGCGAATGGGGAGGAACCGTTGGTCACCCTGGATCTCGTCGGTGCCGTCTCGGTACGTGAGCAGCAGCTGACCACCTGGCAGGAGAACGCTGCGGCAACGTTCGAACAACTGGTCGACAGCTCGGTGGCTGGTGAAGTGAGTCAGGGTGTCGCCCATGCAGCAGATGAGTTCCGCTGCCGGGCCGGTGTACGCCTCGAACAATGCGGTGGTCGTCTCGATCGAGAGGTCGCCGATGTGCGTTGCGAGCTGGGCGAGCATGCTGGCCGATGGGTCGATTGCGGTGACGGCGTAGCCCAACTCGGCGAGCGGGATCGATTGGTAGCCGGTTCCGGCGCCGATGTCGATGGCTCGTGCCCGGGGCGTCGACGGTCCTGTGATGCCCTGATGGGCCAGCTGGTTCCGTGATGCCTCGGTCTTGGCCTCCCATCCGCCCTGCATCCAGTCATAGACATCGGCGAGGAGGGACTCGTAGTGTTCGGTGCTCATCTGCATACCGCCGTGATTGTGCCACTGGGAAGGCGTCGAGTATTCATGCAACGTCAGGCGCCATCCCGGATACGCACGACGGCAGATCACAGACCACGAGGAGCTCGTCATGGACACCACCGACATCACGCTCGAAGAAGCAGGCCACGCGTTTCTCGACGGCGGTGCCTACACCGACCCCGAGTACTGGCACCGGGCAGCAACCAAGATCCGCAAAGAAGACCCGGTGCACTGGGTCGAGCATCCGAGCTTCAATCCCTTCTGGGTCGTGAGTCGCCACACCGATGTCTTGGAAGTCGAGCGGCACCACGAGGATTTCCTCAATGGGCCTCGGGGCATTCTCGGATCGAAGAAGGCCGACGATGATCGGGCCGCTTCGGGCGAGCATCGCATCACGTCACTGGTCGTCATGGACGGTCCCGAACACAAGGCGCACCGAGACCTCGCTGCAAGCTGGTTCCGGCCCGGAAACCTCCGCCGGATGCAGGGTCGTCTCGACGAACTGACCGCCGACGCAATGCAGAAGCTGGTTGATGCCGGCGGCGAGATGGACTTCGCCACTGACCTTGCCATGCAGTATCCGCTCCACGTCATCCTCGCCATGATGGGCCTGCCCGAGAGTGACTACCCGCGCATGCTGAAGCTCACCCAGGAACTCTTCGGAGCAGAGGACCCTGAGCTGGCCCGCGATGCCGAAGACCATCTGGCTGGTCTCGACGAGACCATCGCCGACTTCTTCGCCTATTTCAATGCCATCACCACCGACCGTCAGGCCAACCCGACCGACGACTTCTGCTCGGTGGTCGCCAACGCCGAGATCGACGGCCAGCCGATCGGGTTGATGAACCAACTCGGGCTCTACATCATCGCCGCGACCGCCGGACACGACACCACCTCGCATGCCATGGCCGGTGGCCTGCACGCACTCGCCGAGAATCCTGATCAGCTCGCACGTTTGCAGGCCGATCCCGATCTCATCGATACCGCAGTCGACGAGATCATCCGTTGGACCTCCCCGGTGAAACACTTCATGCGTACCGCGGTGCGGGACTACGAACTCGGGGGCAAGACCATCAAAGCAGGCGACGATGTCTTCCTGTCGTACTGGTCGGCGAATCGAGACGAAGCCCTGTTCGAGAACCCGTTCTCGTTCGACGTCGGCCGCCGACCCAACAACCAGCTCGGTTTCGGGTTCGGTGTCCACTTCTGTCTTGGAGCGATTCTGGCCAAGATGGAACTGAAATCGCTGTTCGCCGAACTGGTCCCTCGCCTGAAATCGGTCGAAGTGGTGGCTGGTGAAGCGTTGAGCCGATCCAGCTTCGTCAGCGGCTACAAGCATCTCCCGATCCGCTACGAACTCACCAACAGCTGAGGTCCTGAGCACTGTCCGCACGCTGGCCGATGAGGCAAAGCTGAGGCTGCGCCGCCTTGCGTCTACCTGCTGCACTTACCCCGACGAGGTTCCGCTCTTTCCTCGGCTCGACGGTTCGGCGAGGCGAGGCTCTCGAGGCAATCCGAGCACGTTCTCGCCGATGATGTTTCGCTGGATTTCGTCGGTACCGCCCGCGATCGACATGCCCGATACCGACAGTGCGATCTGGGTGATCCGACCGTTGTGAGAACTGTCGCCGCCGGCGAGCATCGCCTGGGCGCCGATGACCGTCAGCGCCAGATCGCGCCACTTGCGCATCACCTGGGTGGAGGCGAGCTTGCCGAGCGAGACCTCGGGACCGGCGACCTTGCCTGCGTCGGCATCGGCCGCGGCCCGGAGGGCGGTGAACCGTGCGATCTGCAGCGCGGAGTAGACCTTCATGGCACGCTGACGGACGACTGGGTCGTGCACCGCGCCCGACTCGACCATGAGTTCGCGCAGCAGCGCCCAGGCGTCGGAACCCTTGGGCATGAAACCCTGCAGGCCGTCATCGACGAGGCCCTTGGCAAAATCGCCAGCCGGTCGAGACAGATCGAGTCTCGAGTGAATACCTGCGTCGGCCTCGGGATCGAGCGAGTTGCGCTCATAGGACAGCAGACGCATCGTGACGCCCCAGCCCTCGTTGATCCCTCCGATCCGGTTGGCCGCCGGCACCACGGCATCGGAGAGAAACACCTCGTTGAACTCGGCGTCGCCGGTCATCTGCACCAGCGGCCGGGTCTCGATGCCGGACTGATCCATCTCGATGACGAAGAACGTCAGGCCATGGTGTTTCGCTGCTTCAGTGTCGGTGCGGGCGACCAGAATCGCCAACCGGGCGTAGTGAGCGCCGGAGTTCCACACCTTCTGTCCGTTGACGACCCATTGGTCGCCATCGCGGACTGCTGTCGTTTTCAGGCCGGCGAGATCGGACCCGGCATCGGGCTCGGAGAACAGCTGACACCACACCGTGCTGCCGTCGACGATGCCGGGGATCCAGTCGCGCTTTTGTTCATCGCTGCCGAGCTCGAGCAGCAGCGGCGCCACCATCATGGTGCCGATGCCTCGCGGCGGCCCATAGGCGCCGGCGGCATCGAGTTCGTCGGCGACGAGCCGTTCGACGGCGGGAGAGAGACCGCGTCCGTACCACTCGGCAGGGTAATGAGGGAAGGCCCAGCCAGACTCGGCCAGCCGCCCCCACCATTCACCGAGCGGGAGGTCCGCATCCCAGTTCTGCGCGATCCACTCGCGAATCTCGTCTCGTGTGTTCACCGATGCGTCAGTGGACATCGGCTTCACCGAGGCCGGCGACGGCAAGAGCGCTGCGTTTCGCCGCGTCGAGATCGTAGTGGCGACGGGTCACGATCCGCTGAGCGTAGAGTCCACCACCGGCCTGCAGATTGGTGACTGCCTTCCATCCGCCATAGGCATCAGCGGTCAGGTCGCGGATGGCGTACATCAGCCGGGCGCGGTACTCGCCATCCACCGCACGGCCCGTCGACATGTACTTGCGAGCCAGATCGCCGACGTCGGCGTTTTCGAAGTCGGCCGGCGCCGGCGTGGTCAACACCGCTCCCCCAGCGATGTCATGGAGGTGACGGACCATCGTGTTGTAGTTCGCTGCGCCGTAGAACTTGCCGGCGTTGACAAATAGCTCACTCGGGAACGCTGCGCCGTCGGGACCGATGTTGCAGTTCGCAATCGCCGCTTCGAGCGATGCCCGAATCAGCGTCGCCTGGATCATCATCTCGGAGATCTTCTCCTTGACGTGCGAGATCCCGGCCGTGCCGTTCGCCTCGGCAACGAGCTGGGCCAGGCCGACCAGTTGATCGGCCTCTACGACGAACGCCGAAAGACCGCCGAGGCGCTCCCACAACCCGAGGCTGTGGGCGAACACTGCGGCATAGGACGTCTCGCCGTCGAGAAACACACGTTCGTGGGGAACGAACACATCGTCGAAGATCACGAACCCCTCGGGGTAGTGATGCGCACCCGAGACCGGAAAGGTTCGGGCGTCGTCGTGTCGAGGGGCGTAGGTGGTGTTGATGATCTTCACGCCTTCGGCGTTGACGGGCACGATGCAGCCGATCGACCAGTCCTCCTCGCCAGGTTTCATCGCCTTGGTCGGGATGGTCAGCAGGTCGTGACCGAACGAGGCGCCGGTGATGTGCAGCTTGGCACCGCGGATCACCACCCCATCGCGCTCACGGCTCACGACGCGGGTATAGCTGTCGAGGTCGTCCTGGTCGCTCGGCTTCTTCGATCGGTCGCCTTTGGCGTCGGTGATGCACTGCGTGATGCGAACGTCGTTGCGCTGAGCGTGCTCGATGTATTCGCCCATGCGTTCGATGTAGTCAGGCTTGACACCATCCATACGCCCGGAGGCAGTCTTGAGCGTCTGGATCGACGTCGAGGTGACGTGGGCCATCATGCCGGCGCTATGAAGCAGCGGAATCAGTTCGCGGAGATCATCGGCCGATTCGGGCACGGCGAGCAGCGGCGACCGGGCGTCGGGCGCAGGGTCGTAGTGCATGTCATAGCCGTGGGCCGTCGTGTCGACCGTCTGGCCGAGCAGTGGATGCCCGACGAGATCGTCGATCTTCTCGCCCTCGAAGTACGTGGCACGGCCATCGCGTAGCGACTCCTTGTACTGCTCCCCGGTCAACATCTCAGAACCCCCATCGGTATGACAATCAGAACTCGACGGAGATTAGTTGGGCCGAGTCGGCTGAAGCCGATTCCTCGGCCTCGTCGGCCCCAACGTCGACCCCATCCGAGCGGCGTCAGCCCGTCCTCTACTTCAGTACTCACGGGGAGATGTCGATCGGTCGCATCAGCTCCCGACTGTTCCTGCACCCGACCAGCATCACCGCCACCGTCGATGCGCTCGTGAAACTTGGCTTCGTCGAACGGGTCCCCAACCCCGATGATCGGCGTGGGGTTCGGGCTCGCATCACACCTCTCGGCCGTGAGCGAATCGAACGGTCGACGCCCGCGATCGTCGGTGCCGAGTCCGGACTGGCCGCCATGACCGACGACGAGGCCCTTCATGAAGTCGTGCGTCCGACCAGTTGCCAGTAGTTCTCGGCGAGCTGTTTCCACTGGTAATGGCGGGTTCTCGAGATGCCGAGTTGGGGGCAGACGGCGGAGGGTTCACCGAGTTCCTGGGCGAGTTCAAGCAACTAGACGCGTCGCTGATCGATGATTTGAGCAGAGGTGGCCATGGTGATGGGTCCCTTTGATTCTTTGGAAGGAACCACAGAGTCCATCACCAGACCCCTCGACTCGGGGACGCACGCCACCCCAGGAGCAGAGGCAGCCAACTCGACGTCCAGCGCGATCGCCCGACCAAGGCCCGGGCAGCCACCCGCCAGTCGTTGCGACGTGACGCTGATCAAGCCTTGGATTCGCTCAGGTGCCGGTCGGTCGCATCCTGAACGGCACGCTCGACCCGATCACCCAGTTCCGCCCACTCCCCTATCGCCCGCTGCTCCGCCAACTCGAGACGATTTGCCGTTCCCTGGAACTTGGGTGCGACGTACTGAGCAATGAGCTCGTAGCTGCGATGGACCGCCGCTGGGCGAGCCCATTCGTGGTGCATCAACAGATAGCTGCCGAAACCGCCGTTGGACTGCTTCATGAGGCGGTCGATCTGCTCGATCGCCATGTCGGGTGTACCGATCACGCCCAATCCCGACTCGTTGACCCAATCGACTCGTTCCTCGAAGGTCTCTCCCGCGGCTCGAAAGTGCGGTACCGCCAAGATCTTCTGGGTGTAGTGCGCCCAATCGTTGAGTCCGTACTTGACGTCTTCGATCGCCTGTTCCTTGGTTTCGGCGATGTGCATGGGGCCGACGAGGCGCCACTTGTCTCGATTGGCCACGGTGCCGAACTCGTTCGCGCGGGCTTCCATGACGTCCCAGTGGTGGGCCAGAGCGTCGAAGCCGCCGGCCGCAGTCGCACCGATCGACAGGAGCCCGACGCCATGCTTGCCGGCAATGCGGGGCCCGGTAGGTGAAGCGATCGCGGCGACACCAATGTCATAGTCGCTGTACGGCGAGTACTGCGATCGAGCGTTGCGCAGCCGGTAGCGCGGTGTCTCCACCGTCAGCGGCTCGTCACTACGCAAGAGGTGCATCAAGACATCGGTGTCTTCCTCGAGGGCGGAGCGTTGCTCCTCGATCTCGATCCCGATCATTCCCGCATCGCCGGGGAGGGCGCCCGGACCGAGCCCGAGCATGAAACGCCCGCGCAGCAACATGTCGAGGAAGTTTGCTCGATCCGCCACCCACAACGGGTTGTGATAGGGAAGCGACAGCACGCCAGTACCGAGCTTGATGTGACGGGTCTGCGGGGCGCAGAAGGCAATGAACGACATCGGGTCGGGAATCGTTTCGGCGCCGGCGGAGTGGTGTTCGCCCACCCACACCTCGTCATAGCCCAGCCGGTCGAGCAGCTGGATCACCTCGAGGTCTCGTTGGTAGGCGTAGAGCGGGCTTTGTCCCGCCACCGTATGAAACGGTGCCATGAAAATACCGAACTTCAGACCGGGCATTGCGTCATCTCCTTCGATGTGACGGGTGTCATCTTCGACATCATCCCGCCAAGCGGAGCAGCACCGGTGTCCGATTTCGCTACATCGACCACCAATGCCACTGGGCCGGCGAGGTCGATCAGGCGAGGTCGATCTGCAGCGCTCGAAGCTTTCGGTAGAGCGTCGATCGAGCGACCCCCAAGGCCGCAGCCGCTGCGACCTTGTTTCCCTGGTGCTCGTTCAGTGCCCGAATGATGGCTTCACGCTCAGCCAACTCGATCGCCGTCCATCGGTTGGTCGAAGCGCTCCGTCGAAGCGCTTCGGGGAGATGGAAGACCGTCAGTTCGCGTTCCCCGGCGGCGGCCACCGCAACGGCAAGTACCGCTCGCAGCTCCCCGATGTTCCCCGGCCAGTCATGGCGCATCAGCGCGCTCATGGCGTCAGGTCGCATGGGTCGCCGCGGCTGGCCGTCGGACAGGTCCGCCAGCAGACGAGCGACCAGGACCGGCAGATCGTCGATCCGCTGGGTGAGCGAGGGAACCTCGACCCGATGGTCGAAACATCGAACCGCTGGACCGTCGTCGTTCACTACGTCTGCGGTGGCAATGACACGAATCTTGCGGGCGTCGGCGGCGGCCAGGAGATCCTCGACATCGCAAGCGGCGTGCGTGCTGATCGAGCGAGCAATCACCACGCGAGCGTCGACATCGGCAAGGTCCGCAGCGCACATGACCGTTGGCGCATTCGAGTCGACATGCCCACCACCGGCGATCGTGCGGGCGACAAACGTACGACCTGCCCCATCGGGGCCTACCACTGCGACATGCGACCGGTCGCGAATTGCCGATCGAACGGCGCGTCGCAGCTGCTGCGTCGTTCGAGAGTGCCCGGCAAGCGTCTCGATGAGTGGGTCGGTGGCGCTCGGTGTCGGCGGCTTGCGTTGGGACGAGGGTGAGGTCCGAAGCTCCAGGACCGCGCCGATCGGCGGTCGATGGTCGCCGATGGCGGTGGCCCTGACGAGGATCTCTTCTCCGCTCACCGAATCGAAGATGCGTGTCGCCTCGATTCGTGTGGCCAACGCATCGAGCGCCCACTGCCACAGGACAAACCGATCAAACGGCGCCAGCAGCGCGTCGGCCACCGAGTTTGCCATCACGATGTCGGGACCCATCGCAATCACACCATTGGTCGACCGTCTCGCTCGAACCACGTAGGCGTCGAGAATCTCCCGCTCCCGCGTCGAGGATCTGTCGAGCATTCGTCGCTCGATATCAGCGACCGCATGCAGGAGGAGAGGCCGGAGCAGACGATTCGCCTCCCGGGTGGTGCACGTGACGTTGAGGACACCGTGAACAACGTTGGTCGTCGGCAGGACGATCGGAGCAGCGACACAGACGAGCGACTGAAGGCATTCGCGGAAGTGCTCCGGACCGCGCACTTCGAACACCCGCTTCTCTTCGGCCGCGCAGCCGATTCCGTTCGTGCCGACGCCATGCTCGGCAAACGAGAACCCCGGCGCAACACTGAATCGGTCCAGTGTGGGAAGGAAGGAGCGGCAAGCCCAGCGCTGGACGATGTGAGCATCGGCGTTGGCCAAGAGAATCGTCGCCGAGGTATCTGTCAGCTGAGAAGCCAGCAGATCGATGACAGGGACGGCGGCGTCGAGTACTCGATGCGGAGTCGGCACATCATCGTCGTAGGGAACGTCCACGCTGTCGGGCTCGACACCCATTCGCCGCGAACGATGCCATGAGACGGCGATATCGGACCGCACAGCAACGAGGTCTGCATCACAAGACGCTGCGTGGAGAAAGGCGTCGCGCGTCGCGCTCACCGAGCGAGCATCGTTCTTTGACTGCTGATAGGAACTGGACGCCAGTCGCACGATCTTCCTCCCCCGAGAAGCTGACGCGACCCTAGTGCGTGATCGCCGTCCGAGGTAAGGCACGCGAATGCAGCGACGACGACGCCTCGGTCAGCGACTTCACGGCGGCAGCCAGCCGCTCCTCAATCTGGTCAGCTCAATACTGCTCAGATCAGTAGAGGTCTCGTTCGCTGATGACGTCTCGTTCCCGTTCGACCACCGGGCCGCCGTTGACCGTGGTGTCGCGCTGTTCGCTGATGATCGTTCGTCGTCCTGCAGCGGCAGCAATGAGGCTGACGACGCCGAGGCCGAGGCCGACGATGAACAGGATCACACCGACCTGGTTGAGGTCGATGCCTTCTACTTCGTAGGTGACGGCCCACGCCAGGATGGCGCCGATCGCAATGAGTAGGGCGCTCAGCCCAAATCCGGTAGTCCGCATGATCTCGTCG
>JBBQUN010000150.1:0-11281 GCA_038212405.1 Acidimicrobiales bacterium
CCACGACCGTGGTTTTGCGGCCGGCTTGGATTGAGCGAATAGTCCCGGCCACCAGCGAAGACCCCCGATGGCCACCAACGAGGACATCAAGATGGCCGGTGACACCAACTGAGGATCAAAGGTCGATTCATATGAGCGCGAAGGTTGCACCACGTTCGTGCGCATCCGGGAGCACCTGGTTGGCACCCACCCGGAACGACAAAGAACGCTGCCAAAGGTTTCCCCTGTTCAGCGGCCTTGAGTGTGGTGCGCCCCCGTGGGAACTTGAACTAAGGACCTGCGGATTGAGAGGCCGTCGCTTTCTGTCCGGGAAGGGCCGTACAGTCCGAGAATCAGGGGTTTTGTCCGAGTTGCTGTCGGGTCAGTCCGAGCCAGACCAGCCAGTACCGGGAAGTTCGGCATCCGGTTTGGCACTCGTTGTGTGTGTGTAGGGGTCTGCGGCGAGTCCTGCCGTTGCGACGCAATATCATAGGTAGATACGTGTATCACCTGTGATACATTGGTCGGATGGCGGATGTGTCGATTCGAGAGCTGCGAAATCACGGGGGCGAGGTTGTCGACCGCGTGGCCAGCGGCGAGCGCGTGACGGTGACTCGGAGCGGGAAGCCGGTTGCTGAGCTGCGGCCGCTTGGCGCGGGGGGAGTGTCGATCGCTGAGTTGGTGCGTCGCCGGGTGAATCTTCCGGCGGTGGATCCTGCTGCGCTTCGTGAAGACCTCGACGCGGTGATCGATCCTTCGTTGTGAGTAGTAGCGGAATCTTGGACACGAGCACGCTGATCCTGTTGGGGCGTCTCACCGTTCTCGACGATCTGCCTGATGAGGCGTTCATTACCGCCGTGACGCTGGCTGAGTTGTCGGTTGGTCCGCTGGTCGCGAAGTCTGATCGGGACCGTGTTGCTCGCCAAGCCCATCTCCAGGCGGCCGAGGCGGACTTTGATCCGCTGCCTTTTGATGCGGCAGCGGCGAGAGCGTTCGGCGGGGTTGCTGCGTCGTTGCGTAGTGCTGGGCGCAAGCCGACTGCTCGAGCGTATGACGCTTTGATCGCAGCGATCGCGGTTGCCGTCGACTTGCCGGTCTACACCTGTAACCCGACGGACTTCGAGGGAATCGATGGGCTGAACGTCATGGCGGTGCAACATCCCGACCACGGATGATGATCCAGCGATCGATGGCGACAGCGGTCAGCGTTGAAGTCTCCGCTATCGCTCAGTTCAACCATTGATGCTCATGTGGATCGTGACGGTGAAGGTGCCACCGTCGACCCTGCCCCATCCCTCCTCGGCGATGAGGAGACCGTCGAACTCGCCGGTTGCGTTGCTCAGTCCGACGAAGCGGCGGATTCATTGTCGTCAGGCTCGGTCTCGGTCTTGCTGAGCTGGATGAACCCGGGGATGCGTCTCGTGACCGTCACCAGAATGCTCTGGCGTTCGAGGTCGGCGATGACGAGGTCGACGATGTCGTTGATCTTGTCGAGCGCGGGCGTGAAGAGGTCGAGGTCGATGGGTTTCCCGGTCCGCCACGTCGTGGGCGTTGATTGCACCGCCACCGGCCAGCGTGAATACGCAGGTGTCAGCGATGGCTCGTACGATCTCGAGGCCGCCTCTGCTGCTTGGTCAGCGCCACGTCAGGACCAGTTGCGGTGGGTGTCGATCCAGGGATGCCGGGTTTCGATGACCGCTGCTGGGCGGATCATGGCGTCCCACTCTTCCTGGAGCAGGTCGGGATCGGTGAGGTGTTCCACACCTAGGGCGGATCCGACCTGGAGGCCGAGTTCGTAGGCGCATTTGCGTTCGGATCGGATTCTTCGATCGAAGGCGCTCACGCATCCGAGCGAGAAGTGGACAAGGGGAAGTCATCGGTTCCTTGTGCTCAGATCGATACGTGTGAGGACGGTCGGCTACTTCCCTGCGCTCCGCAGCGAATGAACTTCAGGCGGTTGCTCGTTCCATGGCCTCCCGCAGGGCGATCTCGCGTGGGTCAGTAGGTAGCCTGTACCCGTTTCGGTTCATCACGTAGGCGTATCCAACTCCGGTGTCGGGGTCGGCGTAGGCGAACGATCCGCCCGACCCGGTGTGCCCGAAGGCTCGGGCTGAGGATCCGAAGGGCAGAAGGGGGAACGGCTTCACGAAGCCGAAGCGGAAAGCGGATTCGATGCCCAAGATCCGATCAGGCGCCGGCCGTTGGGAGCGCTCGAGCTCGGCGACCGTTACAGGTTTGAGCCTGAGCTTGGAGCCGCCGGTCGCGAGGTCGCCGTAGACCGTTGCCAGCGCCCGAGCGGTGCCCGTCCCGTTCACCGACGGCAGTTCGATCTCAAGAAGACCAGGCTTGTTGATATCCGGCAACTTGGTCACGGCTCGAGGATTCGTGAACGCCTTGAATGTCATGCTTCGCGGGTTCATCATCCGACGGAGAACGGCGAACGGAACCTCTCGGAAGTGCAGCGCCATGCCCGCCTTGCTGCCCCCGACGAAGGTGGCGACACGTTCACGGGAAAGCGACGGCGGCAAGCCGATGTAGAACTCGATGCCCAACGGCGCGGCGACTTCGTCAGCGAAGTAGCGGCCGATGGTTCGACCGCCCGGGTCGACCCGACGGAGCAGTTGGCTCTCGTACCAGCCGAGTGACTGAGCGTGATAGCCGCGTGCCGAACCCGGAGTCCACGATGGCCTCTGTGCTGCGAGCACGGCGCCGAGGGCGTCGGGATCGCCGACGGTCAGGAGGTCGAGGCGTTTGTCGATCACGGCGAGCCCGGCCTCATGTTCGAGGAGCTGTCGAACCGTGATGCTCTCCTTGTCGGCTTGCGCGAACTCGGGCCAGTAGTCGGCGACGAGAGCTTCGAGGTCGAAGAGCCCTCGGCTGTGAGCGACAGCCATAGCGGCAGCCGCCATGCCTTTCGTGGTCGACCATACCGTTACCAGCGTGTCCCATTTCCACGGCTTGGTGCGTTTCTTGTCGCGGTACCCGCCCCAGAGGTCGACAACGAGTTCGCCGTCACGGACAACCGCACAGGCTGCGCCCAGCTCCCTCCGTTCGATGAAGTTTTGCCTGAACTCATCAGCAACAGCGCTATAGCCATCCTCGACATCACCGTGCACCTCGATTTTCATGGCAGAAGGCTACGAGTCGCTCTTGAAATGTGCCATCGACTGATCGATCGGACTTCGTGCCAGCGCTGACAGTGGTCTAGGACGCCGAGTTAGACATCGACGAGACGTCGAACAGCCGATCCATTGACGTTCGGCACACTTTTTCCGCCCGTGACCTGTGCTGGTCGCAGCGTTTTGGACTCGGGCAGGCTGTCTCGGCGTGGCGGACACGGGCATGGGTGGTGATCTCGACGGTGCGGTTCAGGGCGCTCGTGGTGGCGAACATGTCGCGGATCTCGTTCACTATGCGCGGGTGGTCATGGTGGGATCGTAGGGACGCGTTGGAATCCGAGGAAACACGAGATGAGCCCGCTGACAGGCAATTCGATCATGCGTTTGCTGCACGGAACCAGCAATCGATCCGCGTCGTCTGATCGCTATCAGCCGGTCGACAGCATCACCGTGATGCCTCAACCGATCGGAAGGAACCGAAAGAGGAACCGATGACCCTGAAGCGATTCCAGACAGTCACACTTGCAGCCTCGCTCGCGGCGACTGCGTTTGCGGCCGCAGCGTGCGGATCGAGCAACGCCAGAACGGCCAGCGCCGGCGACCAAGGCGGAGCGCCCCTCGAGCTGTCACTGGGCGAGGGTGGCGCGATGGCCTCCTGCATCCGTTTCGACTCAACCATACTGGCCGACATGTCGTCGGCCTTTGCCGGCACCGTCACCTCGCTGGAAGGCGAGACGGTGACGCTCTCGATCGACCACTGGTTCACCGACGGTGATGCCGCCACCGCGATTCTCGAGGCGCCCTCCGGTATGGAGGCGCTCATCGGCGGCATCGACTTCAAGAAAGACCAGGAGTACTTGATCACCTCCGCCAACGGCACCGTCAACTACTGCGGCTACAGCGGCCCCGCCACTCCCGACCTGACAAAGGCCTTCGAAGAGGCGTTCGGGAGCTGATCGATACGACCCTTCGGTCACGGAAGACATGTCGATCGAGTAGATCCCGGATCTGTCGTCATCGTAGTCAGTTCGCCGGGGACTAGGGAGCGATGACCGCTGAGCGGCGAGCGCACGCGGGGTCCAGGTCGGTGTGGTGGAATGGCGTCATGGTCGAACCCACTGCTTCACTCACTGACATTGTGGCCGCGCTGGAGGCACGAGAGGTTTCGGCCCGCGAGCTGTTGAGTCGAGCCCTCGAGCGGATCGAGCGGCTCGACGGGACGATCAACTCAGTGGTCACCATCGCTCCGGACCGGGCTTACGCCGAGGCAGCGGCGATCGACGACGCCCGGGTGAGCGGTGCTGCACTCGGCCCGTTGGCGGGTGTACCGATCACGATCAAAGACGCCATTGCCACTGCGGGCATTCGTTCGACGGGTGGGGCGACTGAGTTGAGGGATCACGTTCCCGATGTCGACGCTGCGGTGGTCGCGCGGGTCCGTGATGCCGGAGCGGTCGTATTCGCGAAGACGAATCTGCCGCGTTGGTCCGGCGATCTGCAAAGCTATAACGAGATCTTCGGGACCACGAACAACCCGTGGGATCAGACGCGGACGCCGGGCGGCTCGTCGGGCGGAGCGGCTTCGGCGGTGGCGATGGGGTTCACTGGGTTCGAGATCGGGACTGACATCGGGGGGTCGGTGCGGGTGCCATCGTCGTTTTGCGGGGTATACGGGCACAAGCCCAGCTTCGGGGTGATTCCTACCGACGGCTATCTCGACCATCCGAGATATCACCGGAGTGTGGCTGACGTGAACGTGTTCGGTCCGATCGCCCGTTCGATCGAGGACCTCTCGCTGCTGTTCGATCTACTTGCCGGACCTCGCGAGCATGATGGGGTGGGCTGGCGCCTCGAGCTTCCTTTGCCGCGGGCAACCGATCTGGCCGACTTCCGAGTCGTTGCGTGGCTCGACGACCGGTTCTGTGCGGTCGATCCCGACGTGACCGCAGTGCTCTCGGCAGCGGTCGACGAGCTGGAACGGGCCGGTGCCCGGATCGATCGGGAGCGACGACCGGCCTTCGACGCCGGCACTGAATCGATTCGGGGGATGCAGCTGATCAGTGCTGCCACCAGGGTGTCGTCGACCGAGGACGAGCATGCTGCTGCGATTGTCGCCGGTCAAGCGGTTTTCCACCGCGACTGGGATCTGATGCACCGCGAGCGGGGGGAGACTCGTCGGCGGTGGGCCGAGTTCTTCTCCGATGTTGACGTGCTCCTCTGCCCAGTCACCCCGGTGCCGCCGTTTCGCCACGTTCAGTCGGCCGAGGGATCGAACTGGGTACACGCGACATTGGCTGACCACGGTGATCGGCCTTACGCCGATCTCATCGGTTGGACGGCGCTGATCGGCAGCGCGTACCTGCCCGTGACCGTCCCACCAGTCGGTCGCACCCAGGTCGGCCTCCCGATCGGTGTTCAGGTGGTCGCGCCCTACCTGCACGATCGCACCGCCCTCGCCTTCGCCGCCGCCATGGGCGAGGTGCTCGGTGGCTACGAACCGCCGCCCTCCGCCACGGGCTGAGAGCTCACCAGCTTGGGCCGTCGACGGACCAACAGCACGCCGTACGAGACGAACGACAACTGCCATACGACTTCCCTCGCGACGGTGGTCATCATCACCGGCCGACTCATCGACTATCGCAACCGATGGAACCCCAACACCTTACCTATCCGAGCACGCCCTTAAGCGGTCCTAAAGGCCGCTGTGATCGGGTGCGGAGAAGGACTACGGTCTGAAAGGGGTTCTCTATGCGCGATGGCGCACCGCACGAGTCGGCAATCGTTCGATTCGGTATTCTCGGTCCACTCGAGGTCACGAGCAACGGCGAATCGATCTATCTGGGTTCGCCGAAGCAGCGCACCGTTCTCGGGATCCTCCTCACCAACCGAAACCGGGTGGTCTCGACCGATCGGCTGATCGACGAGATCTGAGGTGAGGATGCTGCGCCCGAGCGGCAGAATGCGCTCTGGGTGCACATCTCCAACCTCCGCAGAGCCCTCGAACCGAAGAGTGAGATTCGCTCGAGTGACGGTCCGCTGCGAACCCGCTCCCCCGGTTACACCCTCGACATCGAATCGCACCACGTCGATTCCCACGTCTTCGAGAACCTGCTTGCCGAGGGAAGGGGGCTGACCGACACCGACCCCGCTGCCGCGTCAATCGTCTTCGCCGAAGCACTCGCGCTGTGGCGAGGGTCGGCGTACGCAGACTTCGCATACGAACCGTGGGCTCAGCCCGAGATCTCCCGCTTGGAGGAACTGCGGCTGGAGACGGTGGAGCATCGCATCGATGCGGACCTGCGGCGAGGATTGACTCACGAGTTGGTCGGCGAACTCGAAAGCCTCGTGCGCCAACACCCCATGCGGGAGCGTCTCGCCGGCGCACTCATGCTGGCTCTGCACCGATCGGGGCGAGCTGCCGATGCGCTACGCCACTTCCAGCTCTTTCGTGGGCAACTCGGCGAGGAGCTCGGCGTCGCGCCGTCGGCAACACTGGAACGGCTCAACGACCGGATCGTGGCCGGCGATCCGACGCTCGACTCCGACCATCGAGCGGCCCACTCAGGCGGCGGAGTTGCGCCCGGGCTCTCTCTACGCGGCTACGAGATTCGAGGACGGCTCGGCGAGCGTTGGTCGGGGGTGCTCTTCAAGGCGTTTCAGCCCGCGGTCGGACGGGAAGTGGTGATCAAGGTCATCCGACCGGAACTCGCGGACGAGCCGACGTTCATACGACGTTTCGACGACGAAGCACAGCTGGTGGCCCGCCTCGAGCATCCTCACATCGTGCCGCTCTACGACTACTGGCGTGAACCGGGTGCTGCGTATCTCGTCATGCGACACATGGGCGGAGGAACACTCGCCGACATCATCTCGGACGGCCCACTCGATTCGGACCGGCTCGCCAAGCTGGTCGATCAGATCGGAGCGGCACTCGAAACGGCCCACCGAAGTGGCGTCACCCATGGCCGCATCGGCCCGAACAGTATCCTCGTCGATGACGCCGGAAACGCGTGCCTCGCCGACTTCGAGATCACATCATCGGTACGTGTCGATGAAACGGTGATCACGGGTTCGGCCAACACCGCCGCACCGCCTGAGATGCGTCAGGATGAAGGTCTCACTCCCGCTTCCGACCTCTACAGCTTCGCCGTGACGGTCGCTCAGGCAGCCACCGGTCGGACCGAAGAGGTCTCCGATCTCGTCGTCGGGCTCGACGGGCAACTCGCAGAAGTACTCCTTCGAGCCACCGACGACGAGATTGCGACCCGATTCGAGGGAGTCGGTGCGTTCCGCCGGGCCGTCGCGACCGCACTACGTGCCGGCGATGATCCTACGACCCCGATGGTCGACGAGAACCCATACAAAGGGCTTCGCAGCTTCGGTCAGAGTGACGCCGGGGACTTTTTCGGTCGCGAGCGCTTCATCGAGCGCCTCGTGTCTCGGTTGAGCCGGGCCGGCAGTGCAGGCCGGTTCGTTGCGGTCGTCGGACCGAGCGGGAGCGGCAAGTCGAGCGTCGTCAGGGCAGGCTTGCTCCCGGCACTCCGCCAGGGGGCTGCGCCGGGATCGAGCAACTGGTTCACCATCGAGATGGTGCCTGCGGCGCACCCATTCGATCAGCTCGAACTCGCATTGCTCGCGGTTGCGGTGAAGCCGCCGGCGTCGTTGCTGGAGCAGCTCAGCGGTCACCAAGGCATCCACCGGGCCATCGAGCGCATTCTGCCCGAGGAGCATTCGACGCTCGTTTTGGTCGTCGACCAGTTCGAAGAACTGTTCACTCAGAGTGCGCCCGACGAGGCCGAGCGATTCATCGACGCGCTGGTCGGTGCTGTCCGTGACGAGCACAGCCAAGTCCGGGTCGTTGCCACTCTGCGAGCCGACTTCTACGACCGGCCGCTCGGTCACCGTGGGCTGGGTGAACTCTTGCGCACCGGAACCGAGGTGCTGACGCCCATGTCGCCCGAGGACCTGGAGCGAGCGGTCTCTGGTCCTGCCGAACGAGTCGGGGCGGTCTGTGAGCCGGCGCTGGTGGGGGAACTGGTCGCCGCCGTCATCGACCGGCCGGCTGCCCTTCCGCTGCTGCAGTACACGCTGACCGAGCTGTTCGAACGACGATCTGGGCAGATGCTCATGATGTCGGCCTACCGTGAACTCGGTGGCGTGTCTGTTGCGCTCGTCGACCGGGCAGAGGCGATCTACGTCAGGCGCGAAGCCGACGAACAACGAGCGGCCCGGGAAATCTTCCTTCGGCTGGTGTCCCTCGGTGAAGGCTCGGGCGACACACCTCGGCGCGTGCGACTGTCGGAGCTGACGGCGATCAGTGACGCTGGATCGTACGCCCGGCGTATCGCCGACACCTTCGCTCGCCACCGGCTGCTGGGTTTCGATCGCGACCCGGTAACCCGGGGGCCGACGGTGGAGATCGCACACGAGGCGCTCCTGACCGCTTGGCCGAGGCTGCAGCGATGGATCGAGGACGCGCGTACCGACGTCCGCTCCGAACGCCGTCTGGCCGAAGCTGCTCACGAATGGGTGCAGAACGATCGCGATCCGGCCTTCGTCCTTACCGGCGGTCAGCTCGCCAAGTACCAGAACTGGGCAGAGTCAGCGCCGGTCGGTCTCACCGTCGACGAGCGCCAGTTTCTGGAATCGATCGAGCTGGCAGAGGTACAACGCCGTCTGGTGCAAGCGAACGAGGAACGGCGTGAGACAACGCTGAGAAGGCGATCCCGAATCATGATCGGTATGGCCGTCGCAATCGTGTTGGTGCTCGCTCTGGGTGCATTTGCGTTCGTTCAGCAGCATCGAGCCTCCGACCTCGCCACAGAGATCAGTCGATCGGCGGCGGCACGCGACCTGGCGGCAAGGGCGCAACTGGTAATGGAATCCGATGCCCGGTTGGCGATCATGTTGGCCATCCAGGCGGCACGCGTGGCGTCTCCCCAAGGCGACCTTCCGCCCGAGGTCGTCGACGCGCTACACGCAGGCTTGCAGGCCACCGGAACGCAGTACCCGGTCACCGGAGGACCGACGGCGCTCAGAGCAGGAGCGGGAGGCGGTATCTTCCTTCTCCCTCCCGACGACCTGATCCGGCTCGCTCAAGGTCAGGTGATGAGGAGTTTCACGGATGAAGAGTGTCGAGCTGCATGCCTTCCCACGTGTTCGGACCCGAGGGAGCCCATTGCGCCCGACTTGATGATCGCCGGCGGTGACGAGGCATACGCGGGCGGACCGAGCGAACGACCGCTTGCCGGTGCGAGCGTTGAGATCGAGGCAGATTCGAATGGGATTGCTGCCATGCAGGCCAACTTCGATTCGTTCACCGAGCAAACTGGGATCGTCGTCGTCGTCAGAGCAAAACGCGGCGATGCAACCACGGGCGATGTCCTCGATCCCGGCGCGGACATCCTCCAACTGGTTCAGCCGGGGAGAATGCCGATCATCGCTCCGGGCAGCGTCATGGACCTCACGCTCTACCTCGACCGCAACGAACTCGAGGCGACCCAGAGCCCCTACCTGACCACCCTGCTCTCCGTCGGAGGTGACGGATCCTGGCCATCATCATCCGGACCGGTCTACGGGCTGTGGGACAAGCTCGATGCGAAATCACTGATCTGGTACAACATCGCTGCCTTCGACCGTCTTGGCCAGCAAGTACCGGAGACGTGGGCCGAGTTGGTGGAGATTAGCGACCTGATCGTGGCGAACGGCGACACTCCATGGTGCATGAATCTGGGCACCGGGCCCAGCAGCGGCTGGCCTGCCACCGACATCCTCGAATCCGCCCTGCTCCGATCGGAGGGTCCCCAGATCTACGACGAGTGGTCCTTCCACGACATCGCATTCGACCACCCGGCGGTCCTCGCCGCGGCGAGGCGTGTCGGTCAGCTCGTGTTCGCTCGTGGATATCTCGATCGCAGCCCGGCTGCCGCCGCCCAGACCCCGATCCAGGAGGGCCTTCTCGAGCTGGCACAAGACCCTCCCGGTTGCACGTTCTTGCCGTTCGCCTCGTATGCATCCAGGGTCGTCGGAACCGGACCAGAAGAGGTCATTTCCACGTTCGACTTCCCGACGATCGACCCGCAGTTCGCCGAGACGATGGTCGGCGCCGGTACCTACGTCGTCGCCGTGACCGATCGACCCGAGGTGAGGGCCGTGATGGAGTTCATCGCATCCCCCGACTACGGACAGGCGAGCGCAGAGGCCGGCATCGGGTTCATCCCTGCCAACACTCGGTTCGATCTCCAGTCGATCCCAAGCCCAACCGAGCGGCGAATCGCCGAACTCACCCACGCCGCTCTGGTTAGCGACGGGTTCCGGTTCGACGCATCCGACATGATGCCCGAGAAGGTCGGAGCCGGAACGTTCTGGTCGGGCTTGGTCGATTGGTACATCGAGGGTCCCGAGTCCCTCGAGGGCATCATGGCCGACATCGAGGCGGGCTGGCCCGAAGGCAAGCCCGCCGACTGAGGTCACTACTCAGTTCCCGTCGATTCGGTCGACGAGTGACGCGCCGCCAGTGCGGCATCGATTTGGTCCTGGATGATCAGATACGCCGGACGAACTCCGGTGTCCATCGACTCGGCTCTGAGTTCGGCCAACGCCATGTCGATCTCGTCCTGCACGATCCGCGCAGCGTCGCGTTCCGCCGGGAGCACAACATCGACCGGGTCTCGGTCGGCCAACGCTTCGTCGATCGAATCCTGAATGATCGACGGCGCCGATCGCTCCGCCTCCGGAGGCAGGATGAGTTCGGTCGAATGGCCCGGATTCGAGAGATCGACCACGGCGGCGAACGCCACGGCCGCACCGCCGGCCAACAGCATCCACCGTCGCACGTCACGAGGTCCGGAGGCCACGATCGACTCTGTGCTCATCGTGCTCGTCGTGCTCGTCGTGCTCGTCGTGCTCGTCGTGCTCGTCGTGCTCGTCGGTCGAGCCGGCGGCGCTGCGTCGAGGTCCAGGCAGGGCAGTGGGTTGGTCATGAAACCCAGCGTCTGCCTCAGCACTTCAGGCCGACTTACGTGGCCTGTGTGCCGCTTAAACCTCGATCCACCGTTCGGCTTCTGAGGGTCGCCCCGGCGGGGTGGCTCTCTTCGTTGGTGGCTGCGATCTGAGTCGGGTTGGTGGTTGGGGCGCGTCGAAGCGATGTTGGCGTAGCGGGCGGGTTGTCGACGCTCGGCTTG
>JBBQUN010000151.1:0-11220 GCA_038212405.1 Acidimicrobiales bacterium
TTGTGCACCCCGGCATCCCACGATGACCCGCCGCCTCCGGCACCGTCTCCCTCGGCGAAACCCTTCACGTCGCCACCGGCACAGAACGCACCGCCAGCGCCGGTGAGCACAACACAACGAACATCGTCGGCGAACTCGACATCGGCCAGGCTGCTCGCCAGGCCTTGCAACATGCCGTCGGTCATTGCGTTGCGGCGCTCAGGCCGGTTCATGGTGATGACGGCGACGCCGGCGTCATCGACCTCACACTGCAGATGTTCGGTCCCCGTAGCAATGGTGCGGCTCATGTGATCCCCTGATCGTTCGTCGGTTTGACGAGTATCACTCGCCGACCGAGCGGAGAAAAGTTCGACCGATGTCGAGGCAACGGGCGCATGTCGACCTTGAATGTCACACCCTCGAACTAATGTTTGCTTTATGAAAGGATTCAGCAGCGATCAAAGGAATTACACCTCCGGTAGTAGCCACCTCGAGGCTGCGATCGCCAACGCCGTGCGTGCAGTCGAACACCTCCGCACTCTGAACTTCACCGCTGCCGATCAGGCCGGCGCCGTCGCAACGCTGAAGACCATCGAGGCGTTCGGCACCCGAGTCGACGAACTCCAGACCAGCGTCGCCGCTTCGCTGATCGATGCCGGGGTGCACGCCGTTGACGCTCATGGCCCTGCTGCGTTTCTGCGACACCACACACGAGCCACACGAGCCGAATCAACGGCACGGATCCGCTGCTCGAAGGCAGCACGCGACCTGCCCAAGGTCAGCGTTGCGTGGCGTGAGGGCCGCATCAGCACCTCGGTGATGCGGCGCATCGCTCAGGCCCACGCCAACGTTCGGGTTCGCGAACAGCTGATCGCGTCCGAGACGACCGTTCTCGAGCATGCCGAACGCTCCAGCTACCACGACTTCGACCGGATCCTGTCCGACTGGACCCGACTGGTTGACGAAGACGGCACCCACGACCGCAACGAACGCAACCACAACAACCGTGACGCCTCGCTGCTCCCCGACTTCGATCATTCCTGGACCCTCGCCGGAGGGTTCGGATCCTTGCAGGGCGCCGAACTCAACGACATCTTCAAGAGCTACATCGATGCCGAGTTCAGAATCGACTGGGACCAAGCCGTCGCCGAACATGGCGAGGCCGCGAACGCCTTGCACCGGGCGCGCACCGACAAGCAGCGTCGAGCCGACGCACTCCACCGGATCTTCCTGGCCGCAAACGTCAACGCTTCCGGTGAACCCAAGGTCGTGACCAACCTGGTGATCGATCAGGTGACGTTCGCTCGCTGGGTCCGAAAGCTGGCCGGAGAACCCGCTGCCAGCGATGATCCATGGCGCTCTGACTATCGATGCCACACCCTCGACGGTGTTGCGGTCGAACCGGGCGAGGCGGTGACTGCCGCCCTACTCGGCGAGATCCGCCGGACCGTGATCGACGCCAAGTCAGTCGTGATCGATCGAGGCCGCAAGTCTCGGCTGTTCACCGGATCCGCCCGCCTGGCCGCCCAACTCGGCAACACCCATTGCGTCTGGCCCGGCTGCGAAGTCCCAACGACTGCGTGCCAGATCGATCACATCACCCCCTGGGCCGATGGCGGCTGCACCTGCCCCGAGAACTCGTGTCCGATGTGCGGACGCCACAGCCGATACAAACACCTCGGCTACACCATGAAACGCGGGCCCGAGAGCGAATGGATCATCCGCCGACCCGACGGCACCCAACTCGAATGAACTGATCGAGCCTCGGCGGTCACCGCTGGCGAGTCACACCAGTAAATCAAGGATTGCTTGAAGGGCTGGCGACGCGTCCATCGTGCGGCGATACACGGCCAGGACGTTGCGGGTGGGCACGGGGGCTGCGACTTCGCCGTCCGTTTCACGCCAACCGCGCCGGTGGGTCTCGGCTGATCTTCGCCGCCACGATCGACCTTCGCAGGCAACCAATTCGTGCGTCCCGGGAACCAGCTCCGGGGTGTGCTTCGTCTCACTTGTGGTCACGCGCGGCCGATTCGCGTGGTGACGATCGAGGAGCGAGCAGATGCAGCAACGAACACGTCGCATAGCCGGTGCGTTGGTCGGGGCGCTGCTCGTTGCGTCGAGCTGCACGAACGGTGGGAGCGACGATGCTGAGCCCGATCCATCAACAACTCGACCGGTGACGGCCACCGGGGCAGGGGGCGGCGTGTTCCAAATCAGTCTTTCCGCAGGCCAAGCCGGCGAGGTCTCGCCGCTGCAAGTCGTCGACGGCGATGGCCTCGACGCGACCGACACCGCAGCGGTGCTCGATCGGTTGCCCGAATGGAGCATCACCGATCAGTCGAGCGACTTCAATCGACCGACAACCTCGCTCAGTCCGCCCATCGCCGGGGCAACGATCAACACAGCGTTCCCGCCACCGGTCGACGTGCCACCGCCAGTGGGCGACAACGATGCTCCGCTCGAGGTCGTTCGGTTCCAGCCCGAGGGCGACGTTGCGCTTGCGCCGTTTCTGAGCGTCACGTTCAACCAACCAATGGTGCCGCTCACCCCATTGGAACTACTCGACCAGGCCGATGTACCGATCACCATCGAGCCCGAGGTTCCGGGCCGTTGGCGTTGGATCGGGACCCGCACCCTTCGTTTCGAAGTCGAGCCAGGGCTCACCGACCGCCTCCCGATGGCGACCGACTACATCGCAACGGTCCCTGCCGGCACGACCGCGGCCAATGGCCGGACGCTTTCGGGCGACGTGTCGTGGACCTTCTCGACGCCGCCAGCCGTTCCCAACACGGTCGTGCCACTGTCGGATTCGCTCCCGCTCTCCCCCGTCTTCTTCGTCGGCTTCGACCAATTGGTCGACCCGGCGACCGTCCTCGCCAGCACCACGCTGACGGCGAATGGTGACAGCGTCGCGATTCGTCTCGCCACCGCCGCCGAGGTGGCGGACGACGAGACGATCGCGAGCCAGGTGGCGATCGCACTCGAGAGTCGCTGGTTCGCTTTCACCCCCGAGCAGCCGCTACCGGTCGATGCCTCGATCGCCATCGCGGTCGGTCCTGGCGCACCGTCGCTCGAAGGGCCTCGCACGGCCGACTCGGCAACGACCTTCACCGGTCGGACCTATCCTGCGCTGCGCGTCAACCGCTCCGAGTGCGGCTACGGCAACGGGTGCCGACCCGGCGATGCGTGGTCGATCCAATTCTCGAATCCGCTCGATCCTGACCTTTTCGACCCCTCACTGATTTCGGTGAGCCCGAGCCTTCGCGGCAAGGCCGTCGATTTCTACGGCGACACGATCAACATTCGTGGCCTCAGCAACGGCCAGACCACCTACGCCGTCACGCTGGCGAACAGCATCACCGATACCTTCGGCCAGGCGCTCGGCGACGGCGAACCAATCGAGTTCGAGGTCGGATCAGCACTGCCGAGCCTTCAAGGTTTCGATCGCCAGTTCATGACGCTCGACCCGCAGGCTGCGTCCAAGGGTGTGAGCATCACCACCACCAACCACGAGTCGGTGAATCTGACCGTCTGGAAGGTCGGACCGAGCGACGTCAACGCCTTCCAGCGCTATCTCGAGAATCAGTGGTCCGACACCCAGCCGGCCGAGCCCGAGTGGCCCGTGCTGGTCGACGAGGTCGTCGAGCTCGACACCGTTGCCGACAGCATCACCGAATCGCTCCTCGATCTGTCGACACCGCTCGAGGAGTCATCGCAACTCGTCGTCCGCGTTGCACCAACCGAGTCGTACTCGAACGAATCCGAGGAGTACTGGCAGAACCAGCCGACTATCGCCTGGGTGCAGTCGACGAACCTCGGCATCGATGCCGTGGTCACCAACGACACGATGTTGGTGTGGACCACCGACCTCTCGACCGGCGAGCCTCGCCCCAACGTCGAGGTGTCGCTCCTCGGCTCGAGCCAGACGATCACGACCGATGACGCCGGCCTGGCCACCATCAAGCCGATGCCCGGCGCAGTGCGAGGCTTGTCAGCCGTGGCGAACGGTCGACCGGCCATGCTGGTCGCTGCGTGGTCGCCAGGGTGGCAGCCGATGGGGACCTCGGACCAAGCCCGCTGGTACACCTTCGACGACCGAGGCATCTACAAACCCGGCGAGACCATGCGGCTCAAAGGTTGGATCCGCAAGCTGGCTGGTGCCGACGATCCGCAGCTCGCACTGATCGGCGATGGCGCCTCGGTCGACTACCAGGTCTATGACCCGCAGGGTGTCGAGCTCGGCACCGGCAAAGTCGACGTCAACGCACTCGGCGGCTTCGAGCTGTCGATCGATCTTCCCGAGGGAACGAACCTCGGACAAGCCTGGGTGTATCTGAACCTGACCGGCGCTGCTGGCGTGAGTGATCAAGGCACGCAGCACACCTTCTCGGTGCAGGAGTATCGGACGCCGGAGTTCGAGGTCAACGCTCGCCACGAGTCGAGCGCTCCGTACTTCCTTGGCGAGGACGCAACGCTTGCCGTCGATGCCGCCTACTACGCGGGTGGACCGCTGCCCGACGCCGAGGTCGGCTGGCGGGTCACCAACCGCACGACGCAGTACACGCCGCCGAACCGGCAGGACTACACGTTCGGCATCTGGACACCTTGGTGGTACGGGTTCACCACTGACGACAGCGACTACCAGGGTGACTGCTTCGACTGCGGGCCTGGGATCGGCGGCGAGGCCGAGGTGAAGGAATTCGCCGGGCGAACCGACGCCGACGGCTCGCACTATCTGCAGATGGCGTTCTCCGGCCCCGAGGTGGACCAGCCGACCACCGTGTCGGCCCAGGCCACGGTGACCGACGTGAACCGTCAACAGTGGTCGTCGCAGACCGAGGTGCTCGTGCACCCCTCGGCCCTCTACGTCGGGCTGCGTAGCGACCGAGCGTTCGTCGAAGCAGGCACCCCACTGCGCATCCAGTCGATCGTCACCGACATCGACGGCAGCGCTGTTCCCGGATCGACCTTGTCGATCGAGGCCGCCCGAATCGAGTCGAACTACGCCAATGGTCGTTGGATCGAGGAATTGGTCGATGTGCAGGTGTGCGAGGTCACCTCGACCGATGACGAGACCGACGATGCGACCGAGTGCGAGTTCAGTACCGACATCGGCGGTACCTACAAAGTGACGGGCACCGTGACCGACGACAGCGGACGCACCAATCGCTCCGAGCTCACCCGATGGGTGAGCGGTGGCGCCGGCCGACCGAGCCGCAACGTTGCACAAGAAGCCGTCACCATCGTTCCCGATAGCGAAACCTACGCTCCTGGCGACACCGCGGAGATCCTGGTGCAGGCGCCGTTCAGCCCGGCCACCGGCCATCTCATCGTGCAGCGTGGTGGCGTGCAGTCGGCCGAGATCTTCGACGCTCCCGACGGGTCGGCGATCCTGACCATCCCGATCGGCGATCGTGACATTCCCAACCTCAGCCTCATGATCGAAATGGTCGGCTCGGCTGAGCGAACAGCCGACGACGGAACCCCGCTGCCTGATGCGCCGCGTCGGCCGGCGTTCGCAACGGGCACCATCGATCTGTCGATTCCGCCGGTGGCGCGGACGCTCGGCGTCGTTGCCACCCCCGGTGCGGTGCAGCTCGAGCCGGGCGATGACACCTCGGTCACCGTCGAGGTGACCAATCCTGATGGGAGCCCGGCGGCGGGTGCCGAGGTCGCGTTGGTCGTCGTCGATGAAGCCGTGCTGTCACTCACCGGTTACCAGCTACCCGACCCGCTCTCGGTCTTCTACACGCCTATCTATTCGAATACCTACGCCGAATACATCCGCTCGACGATCGTACTGAACCGAGCCGACCGCTTGAACGGCGGCGACGAAGGTGCCGTCGAAGAGGGCGCAGCAACCGAGACGACCGAGGCGTCGGCGACGTTCTCGGCTGCCGACTCTTCGATCAGCGGCGAGGACAGCGCAATGGCCGAGTCCGATGCGTCAATGCCCGCTTCCCAAGACACCTCCGCTCGCAGTGCCGGAGGGGCTCAAGCGCCGTCGATCGACGTTCGGGCCGACTTCGACGCCGTTGCGATCTATCGGCCAAGTGAGCTCACCAACGCCGACGGCACCGTGAGCGTCGAGGTCTCACTGCCCGACAACCTGACTCGTTATCGAGTCATGGCGGTCGCGGTGGATGGGGCTGATCGATTCGGATCGGGCGAGTCGACCATCACTGCTCGACTGCCGTTGATGGTTCGACCCTCCGCCCCGCGGTTCTTGAACTTCGGCGACCGGTTCGAGCTGCCGATCGTGGTGCAGAACCAGACCGATAGCGCCATGGATGTCGATGTCGTCGTCGAGACAGCCAACCTCGAATTGACCGATGGCAATGGGCGGCGGATCACCGTGCCCGCCAACGATCGAGTCGAGGTCCGGTTCCCAGCCGCGGCAGTCAATGCGGGTACCGCCCAGTTCCGGGTGGCGGCGATCAGCGGTGAGGTCACCGACGGCGTCGATCACGGCGACTCCGCGACCATCTCGTTGCCCGTCTACACCCCGGCCACCGCCGAGGCTTTCGCCACCTACGGTGCCATCGACAGCGCCGGAGGAACGACCGCGATCGCTCAGCCACTGGTAACGCCCACCGGCATCTACCCGCAGTTCGGGGGACTCGAGATCGATACCTCGTCCACGGCGATGCAGGCGCTCACCGATGCCGTGCTCTACCTCGACGACTACCCGTACGAGAACGCCGACGGGCGAGCGACCCGCATCATTGCCATCGTTGCTCTCCGCGAAGTCCTCGCCGAGTTCGACGCCGCCGGGCTGCCCGACCCCAACGCGTTGGAAGCATCGATGCGACGCGACCTCGATGCGCTTACCCAACTCCAGAACGACGACGGTGGGTTCGCATCATGGCGCCGCGGCGATGTGTCGGAACCGTTCACCTCGTTGGCAGCCATGCAAGCGATGGTGTCGGCAAGCAACGCCGGCTACTCGGTATCGCAGCAAACCATCGACCAGGGCCTGTGGTACCTCACCGACATCGAGTCCCGGGTGCCGCAGTGGTACCACCAGGAAGTGCGAGACACCCTCTCGGCCTATGCCCTCCACGTCCGCAACCTGGCCGGCGATCGGGACTCGACCAAAGCCCAGGCCCTCTATGACCGGGCCGGCGACTCGCTCGGCCTCGATGCGCTTGCCTGGATGTGGCCGGTCATCGACGACCCGACAACCGGCAACGGTACTCCCACCGGAAATGCGATCGAGCGAGCGTTCCTGAATCGGGCGACCGAGACGGCGGGCGCAGCAACGTTCACCACCGACTACGGCGAACAGGCCTATCTGTTGGCGTATTCGGATCGCCGCACCGATGGCATCATCCTCGATGCCCTCATCACCCAGCGTCCCGAGAGCGACCTGATTCCCAAGGTGGTGCAGGGCCTGCTCGGCAACCAGATCAAGGGCCGCTGGAACAATGCCTACGAGAACAGCTTCATCCTGCTGGCCATGCAGCGCTACTTCGCCACCTTCGAGTCGGTGACACCCGACTTCGTCGCCCGAGCGTGGCTCGGCGATCAGTACGCCGTCGAGCACGTCTACGACGGTCGAACGACCGATCGTGGCGCAACGCTGGTGCCGATGGCCGACCTCATCGGCGCCGGCGATACGTCCTTGACCCTCGCCAACGACGGGTCGGGTCGGCTCTACTACCGGCTCGGTCTGCGCTATGCGCCCGATGACCTCCAACTCGATTCCCGAGATGAGGGGTTCGTGGTCGATCGCACCTATGAATCCGTCGATGGCTCAGACGACGTCACGCTCGGAGCCGATGGCATCTGGCGAGTGAAAGCCGGCGCCACGATTCGAGTGCGAGTCACGATGGTTGCCGACGCCACTCGCACCAACATGGTCCTCATCGATCCGCTGCCCGCCGGCTTCGAGCCGCTGAACTCGACGTTCGCCAACGTTGGCAGCTTGCCGCCCGATGTGGAGAACGGAGATCCGGCTGCCCGTGGCGACGGCTGGTGCTGGTGCGGCCCTTGGTATCAGCACCAAAACCTGCGCGACGACCGAGTCGAGGCGTTCGCCGGCTACCTGGCTGCCGGCACGTACGAATACGTCTACACCGCACGGGCCACCACGCCCGGCGAGTTCGTCGTTCCCCCAGCGCGGGCCGAAGAGATCTATGCGCCCGAGGTGTTCGGACGCTCCGCCTCCACCTCGGTGATCATCGAGTAGCGCCCAGCACGTGTTTCGACCGGTCAGCGTTTCGACCGGTCAGCGTTTCGACCGGTCAGTGGTCGCGGCGTAGTCTCGCCTGGCCAGCACCAAACATCGAAGGGGACCTCGAGTGGGATGGGAACCAGAGCTCGAAGAGCTCGAAGAACGTGAACGGCTTGCCGAGTTGCTCGGCGGTGCCGACAAGATCGAACGCCAGCACCACTTCGGCAAACAGACCGTCCGAGAGCGTCTCGAAGCCATCGTCGACAAAGGCTCGCTCTGGGAACTCGGCAAGACCGCAGGCGTCGCTACCTATGACGACGATGGCAATCTCCTCGACCTGCTGCCGTCGAACTTCGTGTTCGGCCTGGCCGAGCTCGACGGTCGCCCCATCGTGGTGTCGGGAGATGACTTCACGGTGCGAGGCGGCTCGAACGATGCATCGATCTCGGCGAAGCGCGAAGCTTCGGAATCGCTGGCCGTCGAGATGCGCCTTCCCCATGTGCGACTGCTCGATGGCATGTCTGGTGGCGGTTCGGTCAAGACGATCGAGATGGCAGGCCGCACCTACATCCCGGTGCTTGCCGGCTGGGACACCGTGATCGACCACCTCGACATCGCCCCATCGGTATCGCTCGCACTCGGCTCGGTGGCCGGTATGGGCGCCGCCCGGGCGACCACCTGCCACTACTCGCTGATGGTTCGTGACACCTCGCAGATGATGATCGCCGGTCCGGCGTTGGTCGAACAGGCGGGCCTCGGTTCGGTCACGAAGGAAGAACTCGGTCACGCCAACATCCACACGGCGAACGGTGCGATCGACGACGCCGTCGACTCAGAGGCCGAGGCCTTCGAGCGTGCAGCCCACTTCCTGTCCTACCTTCCCGGCAATGTCGACGAGCTTCCCCCAATCGAAGACTGGGGCGACGACCCCGGCCGCCGCGAGGAATGGTTGATCGACGCCATCCCCCGTGAACGGCGCCAGGCCTACGACATGCGGGCCATCATCGGTGCCATCGTCGACCTCGACAGCTTCTTCGAGATCGGGCGCAACTGGGGAACGTCGATCATCGGCGGCTTTGCCCGACTCGACGGCGTGCCGGTGGCGATCTACGCCGAAGACCCCCGAATCTATGGGGGCGGGTGGACGGCTGATGCCTGCAAGAAGCTGACCCGCCTCATCGATCTGGCCTCGCTGTTCCATCTGCCGATGGTGCACCTCGAAGACTGCCCCGGGTTCGTCATCGGCAAGACCTCGGAAGAGGAAGCAACGGTGCGCGAAGGATCACGGGTGTTGGTGGCGCTTCGTCAAGCCAAGCTGTCGTATTGCACGGTCGTGCTGCGCAAAGCGTTCGGCATCGCCGGCGCTTCGAATCGTAAGCCCGGCTCTGCCTCCATGCGGATGGCGTGGCCGTCAGGCGACTGGGGCTCGCTGCCGCTCGAAGGCGGTCTCGAGGTGGCGTACAAGGCCGACCTGGCCGCCTCCGACGATCCTGATGCACTTCGGGCCGAAATCGCCGAGCGGCTCAACCGCTACCGATCACCCCATCGCTCGGCTGAGTTCTACGAGATCGAGCAGATCATCGACCCGCGTGACACCCGCGCGTTGCTGTGCGACTGGGTTCGCCTCGCCCGCCGCACGTTGACGCCCGCTCCGCCCGCCTGGGGTTTCCGACCATGATCGACCAGTCGCTCACCCTTCCCCGCCTCGTCGAACAACGCGCCACCGACACGCCAGACCGAGTGTTCATCGAGCAGGCCGACTCCTGCACCGAACTCACCTTCGCTGAGGCGCATCGCTCCGCCCTTTCATGGGCACACGCGCTCAGGCGGCTCGGCGTCGAACGAGACCACACCGTCATCTCGATGCTTCCTGTTGGATTCGATGCGGTGTCGTGTTGGATCGGCTGCACCTGGTTGGTGGCATGGGAAGTCCCGGTCAACACCAGCTATCAGGGCATGATGTTGGCCTACACCCTCGAGAACTCCGAGGCCCGGGTCGCCGTCATCGCCGAACGATTCCTCGATCGAATCGCGGCGTTGAACGGCCAGATCGGCGCCATCGAGACCATCGTCGTCCCCGATGCAAGCCGACCGCTGCCCGACCTGGGCTGCACGATGATCGACGGCGCCAGCTTCCTCGCAGGACTCGATGCACCAACCAACGACTTCGATGGTCCCGAACCGTGGGACGTTGCCGAGATCTTCTACACCTCGGGCACCACGGGACCGTCCAAGGGTGTGCTGTATTCCCATGCGCAACTTCACGCCACCACCACGGCGATCGCCTCCGAGTGGACGGCCGACGACTGCTTCTACTGCCCCTTCCCGATGTATCACGTCTCGGGAAAGATGTTCGTCTACGCCTTCGCTCTGACCGGAATGCGCGGTGTGTTTCGTGAGTCATTCAAGACCGACGAGTTCTGGCCCGACGTCGCCGCCTACGGGTGCACGTCCACTCTGCTTCTGGGCGCCATGGCCAACTTCGTCTACCGCCAACCAGCGGGCGAGCACGATGCTGACAACACGATGAAGACCATTTTGATGGTGCCGATCATTCCCGAGGCCGACGACTTCCGCACCCGGTTCGACGTCGAGATCAACACGGTCTTCAACATGACCGAAGTCTCGAGCCCCATCGTTGCTCTGACGAATGAGACTCGCTCGATGCCTGCCGGCAGCTGCGGACGCGAGCGCAAGGGCTATGAGTGTCGAGTCGTCGACGAGCACGATCGCGAGGTCCCCGCCGGCCAACTCGGCGAACTCGTCGTCCGCTCTGACCAACCGTGGGTGCTGAATTCGGGCTACTTCCACATGCCGGAGAAAACCGCCGAAGCGTGGCGCAATGGCTGGTTCCATACCGGTGACGGCTTTGCTCGGGACGCCGACGGCTGGTTCTTCTTCGTCGATCGCACGAAAGATGCCATTCGCCGACGGGGCGAGAACATCTCGTCGATGGAGGTCGAGACGCACGTGAACGACTATCCGCTCGTACTCGAATCAGCCGCCATCGCCGTGCCGTCGGAATGGGGCGAAGACGAAGTGATGGTGGTGGTCGTCGCCAAGCC
>JBBQUN010000152.1:0-11216 GCA_038212405.1 Acidimicrobiales bacterium
GGCGAGGTCACCATCGAGGCCATCAGTGCATGGCCAACCGATGACCAGTTCAGCGAGGCCGATCGGGCCAGCCTCGCCTTCGCCGAGCAGTACGTGATCGATGTCCATGGCGTGACCGACGAGATGGTCGATCGAGCGACCAACGCCCTCGGGCCCGACGGCGTCGTCACCCTCACCACTGCCTTGGCGTTGTGGGAGCTCACCCATCGATTCGACAACGCCTTGCTCAGTACCGAGCCGAAAGAGAAACACTGATGTCGACCACTCCCCGACTGCCGGCCCCGTCGTCAGACACCGACCCTTCGATCCGCTCGACATGGTCACACTCGCCCGAACTGCGGGCACGATTCGATCGCCTGTACGCCACCTTGTGGACCGGCGGAACGATTGGCGAAGACATCAAGGAACTGGTCCGGCTGCGCAACGCCCGGATCACCGACTGCGGATTGTGACGACAGGTCCGATTCATCGCGGCCCGTGAGGCCGGACTCAGTGAAGACCTCGTTGCCGAGATCGACGACGACCATCAAGTCAGTCATCTTCCCGACCATTACAAAGCAGCATTGGCCTGGGCCGACGTCATGCTCGCCGGCGGACACGCCCCGGATGCGGAGCTCGAAGCCAGGCTCCGAACCCATTTCGACAATGCGCAACTGGTCGAGCTGACCTATGCCATCGGGTGCTTCATCGGCTACTCCAAGCAACTGATCGTGCTCGGACTCGAGCCAGAGGCCATGGAGTTGATGCTGATCCCGGCACCGTCGTGATCGACCCAGCGATCCAAGGGGTCTTGGATGCGAACCAGTCGTTCTATGACGCGCACGAGCAGCGCGACCTCGATGCCATGGGCGCCGTGTGGGAGCACAGTGACCGGGCAACCTGCATCCACCCGGGTTGGCCGATCCTTCGAACATGGCCGATCGTCGAGGAGTCGTGGCGCCGGATCCTGACCGGGCCCGGTCGCAACCAGTTCATCCTGACCAACGAAACGGTCGTGATCAACGGTGACACTGCGTGGGTCACGCTCGACGAGAACCTGGTCGATGCCAGCGGCGCCGGAACGATCGCCGCCACCAACCTCTTCGCCAGCGTCGACGACCGTTGGCTCCTCATCCTCCATCACGGCTCCCCCGTGATGGGAGCGTGATCAACTTCGCGCTCGCTCAACGACGTTCGATCGACTCGGCTTCGCCTTGCCTGTTCACCCTTGTCGGGGAAGGCGACTGACGAACGCCCACGCATCCTCGACATGGGCCGGCGTGATGTCGACCAGATCGGCGAAGCCGATGTCCAGCTCCTCAGCTCGTGCGTAGTCGCGCAGCCCGAGGAGGCATGAGCGGAACGTAGGAGCGTCGATCCCAAGCTCGACCGGATTGGCTCGGACCATGGCCCGCTCGACGATGCGGAAGGCTTGCTCCGGGTGGTTGCCCTGCACATGGGCCAGGGCACAGGTTGCGAACGAGATGATCTCTCCGTGAACGGGGTGTGCACCGGTGGCGTGTTCGAAGGCATACGCCCAGAAGTGCTCCGACCCTTCCTCGAACCGACTATGTCCGGCCCACGCACAGGCAGCGCCGATGCGCCGATACGCATCGGCGATGAACCGCACCCCATCATTGGAGACTGCGCGAATCTCGTCGGCCGCCGCGTCGAGCTCGTCGAGCAACGTCGTACCGAGGTCGGCAAGGCCGGAGTGCCACGGATGGCCGCTGCCGCGATCCGTTGCCAGCCTCCAGTCGAACAGGCCGGTGTGGCACGACAAGATGTCGCCGACGCCGGCCCGGTTCAGCCGCAGCGGAGCCGAACGGATGAGTGGCAGATCGAGCACCACCAACTCCGGCACGATCGGCCCGATGTAGCGCACGCGTCCTTGGTCGCGGATACCGATCGCATCGGTGAACCCTGCATCGACGGAGGTGATGGTCGGGACCTGGACCAGCGGCAGCCCAAGCCGCCAGGCCACGTACTTGGCCGTGTCGAGCGCCGTTCCACCGCCGAACCCGACGACCGTCGCTGACGCCAGTCGTTCGCTTCGATGGCCGTCGACGAGCCGATCGACCATTGACGCGAGATGCGTCACCTCCATGTTCCACGACGGCACCTCTGCAAGCAGATCGAGGCCGCTGAGTTCGGTACAAAACGACGACCATGGAGGCTCGTTGAAGCAGACGATCAGTGGCGCGCCGCGATGCGCCAGAACATCGTGTGCCGAGGTTTCGGTGCACAGGAATGGTGTTCCGATCACGATCCGACTGTAGTGCCGCGCTCGAAAGTAGGTCGGCGCAAAACGCGCTTTCATGCGTCGCGAGATCCCGGGTGTCCCCGGGCTGGCTGGTCTGGGAATCGGCTGGCAACTGCGGTGTGACGGTGCCGCGCACGGCACCGTGGCAGAGGAGATGTTGCTGGCTCGGCCGATCGGTTGGGAACTCCGGTGCAAGGGTGCCGCACACGGCACCGTGGTAGAGGAGATGTTGCTGGCGTCTGTCCAGGACACGTGCGGCGCTCTCGACGACCCTTGCCTCCTCGAATAGGGTCTCGCTCAGCAGTTCACGGGCCAGTCGCCTGCGTGACCCTGAACCCGCAGTGACCCTGAACCCGCAGTGACCCTGAACCCGCAGTGACCCTGAACCGGCAGGTGAGAATGAATCGGAGCAACCATGACGATGTTTGATGTTGCCAGCGCCGCCGCCCTTGTTCGATCGGGCGAGGTTTCGGCACGATCGCTCGTTGAACAAAGCTTGGCCGGCATCGAGGAGCACAACGCCGAGCTGAACGCATTCGTCCACGTCGACGCGGCCGGCGCACTGGCGGAGGGCGATCGGATCGATCGCGCACGCATCGCGGGCGAACCGCTCGGACCGTTGGCCGGTGTGCCGTTCGGAATCAAAGACCTCGAGGACTGCGCAGGCATGCCAACCACCCGAGGTTCACGCTGGTATGCGAACTCACCCCCCGCAACACGAGACGACCTCCACGTCGCCCGCTTTCGCGCTGCGGGTGCCATCCCACTCGGAAAAACGGCCACCCCCGAATTCGGTGCGTGGGGCTATACGGCCAGCCCGCTGCTCGGGGTCACCCGCAACCCCTGGAGCCCGACAAGAACGCCCGGCGGCTCGAGCGGTGGCACTGCGGCCGCCGTTGCCGCAGGAATCGTCGCCTTCGGCACCGCCAGTGACGGCGGCGGCTCGATCAGAGGTCCGGCCAGCTCATGCGGGCTACCTGGACTCAAGCCGACCTACGGGCGGGTGCCGACGTTCGGCGTCACCCGCCACGCCCAGAACGCTGTGAACTTCGCCTTGGCCACCAGCATCACCGACACTGCGCTGTTGTTCGACGTCGCGTCGGGGCCCGATCCCCGTGATCGCACCAGCTCGCCAGCATCGACAACGAGTTACGCGGCTGCAGCCGAACAACTGGAGGTCGCCGGACTCCGCTCCACCTGGTCTTCCGACCTCGGGTTCGTCGTCGTCGACCGGGAAGTGGCGTCATTGGCCGAGCACGCTGCCGGCTCGCTCGTGACTGCCGCCGAACTCCAAACGAGTGACGTCGAGTTGCGCATGGACGACTTCATTGGCATCTATGCGTTCATGGAGGCGGCCGACCGCTTCGTCGATGTGCCACCGAACTGGGAGCAACGACTCGACGAACTCGACCCACTCGTGGTCGACGGCTGGCGACGTACCGCCGACATGCGGCTGCCCAGGTTCGCTGCGGTCGAACGCCACCGGCAAGACCTCGAGCTACAGATCGCTCGCCTCTTCGACGACACCGACGTGTTGCTCACGCCAACCAATGCCTGCCCACCCTTTGCAGCCGAAGGCCCGATGCCAACCGAGATCGACGGACGTGCCTGTCATGCCGGCCACGCCGCCTTGCTGACCATGCTCGCCAACATCGCCAACCTGCCGTCGATCACCGTCCCTGCCGGGATCACCGCCGACGGTCTTCCGGTTGGATTGATGATCACCGCTGCTCGCAACCGGGAAGACATCTGCCTCCGGATGGCACGGATTTTCGAGCAGGCTGCACCATGGCCGCGTCACGCTCAAACAAGTTGAGCGATGCGAGCGAATGCCGCCACCGACGAGACGCCGATCGAGTTACGCCATGAGTGACGGCGCACGCTCCACGCCCACGGTGCGCCGTATCGAGCCTGGTAAACAGCGCACGATTCTGCTCGTCGTCGCCCACGCAGACGATGTTGCGCTGTTCCTCGGGGGCACGGTGGCGGCATGGACCAGGGCCGGCTGGCGGGTGGTAGTCGTGAGGGCAACTGACGATCGCTGGGATTCGGTCGGCTTGTCCGAGGCCGACACGATCGTCGCGAACAACGCCGAGTTCCGACGCGCCGCCGACATCCTGGGCATCGCCGAGATCGTCGAGCTCGGCCACCACACCGACACACTGGCCGACGTCAGCGAAGTGGTGCTCCGCGAGCAGATCATTCGACACGTCCGTTCCCATCGCCCCTACGCCTTGGTGACGTTCGATCCGTACGCGATGTACGGCGAAGACAACCAGGACCACGTGAAGGTCGCAGCGGCAACCGATGAGGCGTTCTGGACGAGCCAGTTCGACAAGCACCACCCCGAGCATCTGGCCGAAGGTCTCCAACTGCACGGCTGCTTCGAACGCTGGTATTTCGGTCGCCAGGTTGTCGACGTCACTGATGTCGTCGACATCTCCTCGACCCTCGATCGCAAGGTCGAGGCAGCCTGCCAACACGTCACGATGATGACCAACTTCGCCAACCAGCTGTGCTTGCAGGCCCGGACGGGAGGGTGGGATCTTCCGATCGCCGCCGAAGCCGTCACCTCTGGCGACATTCGCCCTCTCATGGAACTGCTGCTGCGCGCCGGGGCAACTCGCGTTGGGGCGGCGCATGGTGTGGATGCCGCAGAGGAGTTCCGGGTTGTCACGTTCGGCGGACTCGGCACAGCGCTCGATCGACTCGGAGTCCAACGACCATGACCACGCGTCCGACAACCGTGACAACAGGCCTCGGCAGACCTGCCATCCTCGGCGGCGTCCCGATTCGCAGAACTGACTACCCCTCGTGGCCGATCTGGGACGACAGCGAACGCGCTTCGTTGCTCGGCGTACTCGATCACGGTGGATGGTGGCAGGGCGATGGCACTGTCGCCTCGACGTTCGCCGCGAACTTTGCGGAATACCACGGTGCCAGCTTGGGCATGGCGATGACCAACGGCACGCACACCATCGAGGCAGCACTCGTCGCCTGCGATGTGGGTGAGGGTGACGAGGTCATCGTGCCCGGCATGACCTTCGTCGCTTCTGCTGGGGCAGTGCTGGCAACGAACGCAACGCCGATCCTGGTCGACATCGATTCCGACACGCTGTGCATCGACGTTGCCGCTGCAGAGGCGGCGATCACCTCGCGCACCAAGGCCATCATTGCTGTGCACGTTGCCGGCGCAGCGGCTGATCTCGACGCACTCACCGAACTGTGCACCCGACGGGGATTGCGCTTGATCGAGGATTGTGCCCACGCCCACGGCACGTTCTGGCGGGGGCGCGGTGTCGGCTCCTGGGGCGACTTCGGGAGCTTCTCGATGCAGCGATCGAAACTCATGACCGCCGGTGAGGGCGGTGTGCTGATCGGCAACGACGAGGATCTTTGCGATCGGGCCTGGGCCTACGCCGACTGTGGCCGGGTGAAGGACGACTGGTTCTACCATCACGCGACCTACGGCTCGAATCTGCGGATGACCGAGTGGCAGGGGGCGGTGCTCCAAGCGCAACTCGACCGGTTCCCCGATCAGAACCGGACCCGGAACGCCAATGCTGTCGCCCTCAACGCAGCGCTCGACGAGGTCCCTGGCTTGCGCGCCCCCCGACGAGATCCGCGAATGGACTCTCAGGGCAACTATTGCTTCGTCTTCCACTACGACCGCGCACCGTTCGCCGGACTCTCGTTGAAGGGTTTCGAGCGGGCACTTGCGGCCGAAGGCGTCCCGATGGGCGTGTCGTACCCATCCCTCAACGACCTCGACCTGTTCCGCAACCAGAACTTCGCGCCACGGCTACGAGAGCATGCCCCGCTCGCCGACTACTCGACGCTGCGACTCCCCCGAGCGGAGAAGGCTGCCGCCAGCACGGTCTGGCTCCAGCACCGCTTGCTCCTTGCTGATCGTGACGACGTGCTCGACGTTGCCCGCGCTGCCGCCCGTATCCAGGCTCATGCTGCACAGATCGTGGCCGGTCTTCCAGCCGGTGATCACTCGTGAATCGTCCCCTTCGGCTGGCGTTGCTGGGGTATGGGTTCATCGGGAAGATGCACGAGCGGGCGGCGCTTGCCTGTGGGCTGGAGATCACACACCTCTGCCGCTCGACCGACGACTGGAAGACCGCAGTGCTCAGCGATGACGTCGATGCGGTCGTCATCGGTACACCGAATGCGTTCCATCATCCTCAAGCCATGGCGGCGCTCATGGCCGGAAAACATGTGCTTCTCGACAAGCCAATGGCCCTCACGGTCGACGAAGGTGAGGAGATCGCAGACGCAGCAACCCGATCGGGTCTGACCTTGTTGGTCGGCCATATGTGGCGCTACCGAGACGAAGTCATGGCCACTCGAGACCGCATCGCAGCCGGCACCGTTGGTCGCCCGGTACGCACCCGTGGCTACGGCCTCCATGCCGGCTGGGGTCCCAGCGGCTGGTTCACCGACCCGGCGCTCTCTGGTGGTGGGGCGCTGATCGATATGGGAATCCATGCAATCGACACTGCACGCTTCCTGCTCGGCGACCCGCAGCCGTCCAGGGTGCAGGCCTCGCTCGGCACTGCCTACGGCGACTACGACGTCGAGGACGACGGGGTCATCGTGATCGATTGGTCAAACGGCGTACGCAGCGTGGTGGAGTTTGGTTGGTGGCAGCCGCAGCTCCATGGCGTCGAGGCCGACACCGAGGTGTTCGGAACCCTCGGCTACCAGCGCATCTGGCCCCAGTTCACGCCGGTCTCCCCACCCCCGGACGACTACGAGCATTGTTCGCTGCCGATGTATCAAGCGCAGATGGCCGACTTCGCCAGTTGCTGTGCAACCGGCGAAACGCCGATTGCCTCCGCCGACGTTGGTCTCACGGCCTTGCGCATCGTCGAGGCGGCCTACGAGTCGGCCAACTCATAGCTGAAGCGACGCCTCAGCGTCCAAGGTGATCGTGGACCCGGTAGTGCTCGGCGAGGGCATCGCCCCCGAAGTCATCGGTCAGATCACGCCACAACGTGTGGACGTGGTTCACGTCGCGTTGGGTGTTGTCGTATTCGACCAGTAGCCGAGAACTCTGGATCCGGTAGTAATGAGGTTGGCCGGGTTCGATCCCGCCGGCCCACAAGAATCTCAGTTCACCGATTGCGGAGCCCGCATACTTGCGCTTCTCGAGGTCGGCGAGCCCGTCGGGCATGCGGTCGAGATAGGAGTCCAAGAGACTCCGGAGGATCTCGATCTGATCGAATGACAACGTCTCGACGTTCAGCCCCTTGGGCGCGATGGTGAAGGCGACAGCATCGACGTCGGCTGTCGTCAGACTGGCCTTGAATTCTGCTGCGGTGTGAGCATCGTCCATCAACTGGTCAAAGGGGCCAGGCAGCCTTCCGCGAAAGATCAGCGGGAGCGGTAGGACATAGTCCCCATCAGCCAGCCGGCTTCGATTTGCCGTCACGATGTCGACCGGAGCTCTCGACGAGACCACCGTGCGCTCGCGCTGCTCCGGGGTCATCGACTGCACGAGCTCTCGACCGAGGTCTTCCGCCGCGGCCAAAGGTCGAAGCAGGTGTGGGCCGAGAAGGGGTGAGGACGCCGGATCGGCACCGAAGAAGCTGGGGGTCGACGAGGCAACGGCTCCGCCGAGGATCGTGTAGTGCAACGAGATGTGGTGACCGCCGAAACGCCAGCCCCATGTCTGCTCACCCGGCGTCCCGAAGACCGTGATCCAGTACAACTGCGGGTCGCGGCCCCGCTCGCGACCGAATCCTGCCGTCCACCCTTCTGCGTGGTCGAGCACGTTCTCCAGCCCCATGACGGTGGCAGCAGTGACATAGCCGGCAGCCGACAAGCCGGTGGCAAGGAGACGATGGACTCGTCGCTGTTGATCCGACGACATCGCTGCCAGCGGCAGTCCGCCATGATCCGCCGGCGTGTAGAACCAGGTTCGACGTTCGAACCCCTCTGGCGTGTCGCCGGCATCGAAAGGCCGGAGAGCAACGCTACGTTGGTCGTCGTCGAGCCCGTCGATGAGGAAGGTGGCGGCCTCCGTCATCGCTCGGCCGATCCCGAGTCGAACGGGGGTGTCGTGAACGCTCATCGACCCGGCTCATGGAGACCGAAGATGAGTTCGGGATCACCCGGTAGCCACGAGTTGTCGACTTGCGATTGGCGACCGATCCGCCGAGTGCGTTCCAGCAAGCTGCGGCCCAGTTCCAGCTGACGGGGCTCCCATGTCGCCAGCGCGCGACCAACATCGTCGGCCTCATCAAGAGCGGCGGCCAAGGCCCAGCCATCGTCTGCCGCTTTCGCGGTGCCGGCAGCGGCGTGCGGCCGAACGGAGAACGCAGCGTCACCGACCAGGCATACCCGCCCGAAGGCCATGCGCTCGACCTCGATGTCGTACACGACCTGAACGAAGGGCTGCTCGGTCCGAACAACGACCTCGGCCAACGAGGCTGGTAGCCGAGCCGTTGCGGTGGCCCGGACCTCGGCGACGTGGTGGTCAGCGGCCACACCTGGCGGCAGGGACAACTCGCGCCGGACCCCAAAGCGGTCGGTCAACACGTCATCGAGATCGCCACCTTCGAGGTAGTTGCGGTACCAGACGAAGTTGATGAGCCGGTCGCCGGGCTCGACGGAACCGTCGAGCCCAGGGATCGGGTAGACCAGGATGTGGCTGTTGGCGAAGACGTGGTAGGTGATGGCCTCGCCGAGCGATGCCGCCAGTTCGATCGGCAGGTCCTGCTCGGGCACCATGCCACGCCACGCCACGTAGCCGGCGTACGCCTGAGCCGCGCTCGGTTGCAGTTGCCGTCGGCTGGCTGAACCAACGCCATCGGCACAAACCAGCAAGTCGGCTTCGACTTCACCGTCGGCGAAGCGAAGGCACACTCCGGTCTCGTCCTGTTCGAAACCGAGCATCTCGTGGCTCAGCAGGTACCGATCGCTCCCCCAGTGCTCGAGCAGTCGCCGATACACGGTGTTCCAGGAACTGAACCGGTACCGATGCGCAACCTCATGCAGCACTGATCCGTCGCGGCCCAGATAGCGGATCAGGTCGGTTGCAATGCTGACCTCGTCGACGGACAATCCGGACCGCTCGACCAGGTACCGCGACGATGCCTCGAGGAAGCCGATGCCGGCGCCCCGCTGCTCGAGCTCATGAGGGGAGCGTTCGTAAACGGTGACGTCGTGGCCGCTGTCGCGCAGGAGGCAGGCGGTCGTGAGGCCGCCGAGCGACCCGCCGACGACCGCGATCCGAGCGGGCTTCATCGAACGAACAGGGCGTGAGGATGCTCGCCGACCGGGATCATCCAGGCTGACCGAAGGTGGCGATCTTGTCGACATGACACTCGAAGAGCGTGCGGCGTTCCTCGAACGAAGGATCACGCAAGCCGTACTCGTCGCCTTGGCCGACGTACTTCTGCCAGATCCGGTTGAGTTGCTCGGTCACCCGTGCGCCTTCTGCCGGGTCGTCCTCGGAGATCTCCCGCTCGACCGTCACCTTCAGGCTCATCCAGTGATACATGTTCTCGGGGTTCATCAGCAGGATGGTCACCTGCGGTGTGGCTCGGATCCAGTCGGTCTTCTTGCGCTGGTTGGCGACGTTGATCAAGACCTTGTCGCCTTCGTAGTCGAACCACATCGGCGTCAGGTTGGGGCGGCCGTCACCGCCGATCACCGCCATGACGCAGGCGATCGGCTTGTCCATCAGCTGTTTGTAGGTCGCGTCGAGATCGCTGACACTCGAGATCTCCTCCTTCGAACCAACAGCGAACTGATTCGGCTGGACGCCGGCGGAAACATCGAGGAACTTGGCGACGGTGACCATGGTGTCGACCTACTTTCTGCTTTGTTGAACGCAACGATTCGTCGAAGTTCTAGCACTCGAGGCCCACCCATGCAGACCCGCTCCGAGTGTGGATCAGCCCCGAGTGGCCTTGATCAACTGCGGGTAGTCGCCCGGGTCGATTCGAGCGTCGATGAGTCGGGGCCGATCCCAGCCCTCGGCCAGTGCCGCCGACAACTGCTCCGCGGTGTCCACCACGATCGAATCAAGGCCCGAACCGGCGGCGATCATCGCGAAGTCGACTGGGTGGTATCGAACAGCTCCGCTGCCCCCGTGGTGGGGCTGCTGCTTGATCTCGATCAGGCTGAGCGCCGAATCGTTGAAGACCAGCACGGTGACCGGCAAATCGAGTCGAGCGATGGTCTCGAGTTCCGCCAACACCATCGACAGACCGCCGTCACCTGTCAGTGCGAGCACCGGCTCGCCTGGGCGGGCAAGGGCTGCGCCGATGGCGGCAGGGACGGCGAAACCCATGGTGGCGAGACCATTCGAGATCAGGAGCCGAAGCGGCCGTGCCACCGGCCAATTGGGCATCACGGCGAGAAAGTGGGCACCAGCGTCCACGGTGGTGGTGATCGCATCGGGAAGTGCAGCGATCGCCGATGCAACCAGCTGGAGCGGACCGAAACCATCACGCCCCGTTTCCAATGCGGTTCGCTGCGCGATCCGCGACACGACGGCAGCATCGCTCGACCAGTCTCTGCTGATCACGAGCGAGTGCGGATCGAGCACATCGAGGAGCACGTCGACCGTGGCGATCACTTCGACATCGACAGGCAGGTACGGGCTCTCCTGAGCAACCGTCGACAATCGGACGACGGGCACGTCGATCGACCACGGCGCCGGAATCGGCTCGACTTCATCGAGACCGAGGGCGACGATCAGGTCGGCTTGTTCGAGGATCGGTCGCTCGAGCGCACCGTTGGTGAAGAGTCCTGCATGAAGTTCACCTTCGGTCGGAACCGATCCGATGGCTTGATACGTGGTGAGAACAGGGCAACCAAACCGCTCGAGTGCGGAGTGGAGATCGGTGCCCCAAAGCGCCGCTTCGAAACCCACCAACACCAAGGGGCGGCGCGCCGCCGCAATTGCCGCCCGCGCCTGATCGACCACCAGCGGTTCGACGCTCGGGTTTGTTGC
>JBBQUN010000153.1:0-11207 GCA_038212405.1 Acidimicrobiales bacterium
CGAGACACCGGCTGCGAGCCCGGTCGCCACCTTGGCGATGTTGACCGTGGTCGACGCTGCAGCCGGGCTCAGGCCACTACTGAGCAGAATCGTCGACGACGTGGGGCCGAACCCCATGCCGAGGGCACCGTCGACGAGTGAGGCGAGGAACCCGGCCAGGGCGACCATGAGAAGATCCGACATAATCCTCTATTCCTACCGAAGTACCGTAAATAGCGCTATGGGTTGATTGCTGCTCTTGATCTCTGGCTCGTTGCCCGAGCTCGGTGCGTGCTCCCACCGAAGCCACAAGCCGCCCGAACAGCCGCCGGGGTGGGCTCGTAGCGTGTACGAAGGGCCGAAGCCGCCTCGGACACGAAGCAGGAGCTCGGGTAAGGCGACACTTCGCTCAGATCGGTCCGTTCGGCATGAGGGCGCCGAGTGCAACGTGGCGCAACCGGGACCTCGAGACTCGCCGATGTGCCACCAGATCGGGCGACCGACGGATAGTAGACCGGTCTACTGTCTGGCCGGACTGGCTCGGATTCACCGGACGGTCGTCCGGATTTCTCGGTGTTTGGCGGTCTGGTTCGGACGGGTTGGACGGTTCGATTCACCTTGCCAAGGTGAGGGTCGCGGGTTCAAATCTCGTCGTCCGCTCCAACGTAACCCCTGGTCAGAGGCCCATTTCGGTGGGTCTCTGCTAGTTTTTCGGGCGATTGGGATAGAAGACAGGTCTACTATCCGTGCGCCCTCTTGAAGCGGTTTTGTCGGGTCTGTGTGGTTTCTGCCATCGAGGGTGGCATGTTGCTTCGGTCGCGTTCAGTAATGGGTTCCATACCCCTCTTACGTGCTCGCGGCCCTCGATTCTGTGACACGTTACTTTGGCATGTTCCCCCGGGGAGTCGTTTCACGTGGAGAATTCGGCTGACCTCAGCGGAGCACATCATCGGAATTGCCACCTGGAATCCCTGACCGACCTCGTGAGCGATCTGATCGAAGGCTTGCAATACGAGCTGGGCGAGGGACCATGCATCGACGCCCACCTGGTCGTCGAGAGCGGCGTCGGCCCGACGGTGGACAGCCAAAAGTCGCCGCCGGTTTTGCGCTGAAATTTGCTGCCCGATTACGCTCGGACATGGCTCGTCTCCCTCTTATCAGTGCTCAGGACCCGGATGCCTCGCCGCTCGCTCGTGAGGTTCTCCAGCAAGTCACCGCCTTACGCGGTGGAAGAGTGGAACCCAACGTCTACCGGGCGATGGCCAACCACCCGGAGGCTTTGCAGGCGATGGTCCAGTTCGGAACGGTTGTCTACTTCGACAACTCTTTGACGCCGGCCCAGCGAGAACTCTCCTACCTGACTGCGTCTCTCACCAACGACTGTCACTATTGAATCCCCACACATGTGCTGCTCGGTCGAGCAGCGGGGTTGAGCGAAGAGAAGCTGACGCACCTGGGCGACGATCCGTTGCCCGAGGGGTTGTACGAGCCTGATGAGGCTGCGATCGTGCGCTACGCCCAGCGATCCACCCGGATGGCGACCATTGACGACGGCACCTACAAATCGCTGCATGCGCATTTCGACGAGCAGCAGATCATCGAGATTTGCTTCACTGTGGGGCTGAGCAACATGATCAACCGATTCCACGCGACGTTCCTGACCGAGCTGGACCCAAGAACGGGAGAGGCCCTGAAGGACAGCTGTCCCCTCGCCTTCCCGGCACCACCTGACGGCGTAGTCTGAGAACTCCCCGCCCGGAGTACAGGTAGACCGTCTCGGCCGGGGCCTTCCAGTGCCCGCGACAGCCCTATCTTCATCTACGGTTGGCAACTCTTGCTCCGGAGTTCCGCAGCATCGAGGGCCGTGCCGCCTTCCAGAGGATCACCGAGCCGCTCAAGCAATAGGTCAAGGATCAGGGTCTCTGGGCTGCGCACTTGCCGCCCGAACTCGGAGGCGGCGGCTTCGGCCAGGTCGAGCTCGGACTGATGCACGAAATCCTCGGACAGTCACCCCTTGCCCCGCGCATCTTCGGCAACAACGCTCCCGACTCGGGCAACGCCGAACTGCTGTCGCAGGGCGGGACCGAGGAGCAGAAGCAGAAGTGGATGCAACCGTTGCTCGACCAGAAGATCCGGTCGTGTTTCTCGATGACCGAGCCGGGCGCCGGTGCGGACCCCACGTTGCTCACCACGCAGGCGGTGCGCGACGGCGACGAGTGGATCATCAACGGTCACAAGTATTTTTCGTCGAACGCGTCGGTGTCCGACATCTTGATCGTGATGGTGAAGACCAATCTCGACGAGGACGCCTCGCCGTACTCGGCGTTCTCGATGATCGTCGTCCCCACGGATACGCCCGGTGTGAACATCGTGCGTGATGTGCCGACGATGGACCATCCCGATCACATCACCGGTGAGCCCGGTGGACATGCCGAAATCCTCTACGAGGATGTGCGGGTGCCGTTCGATCATGTCGTCGGCGGTGAAGCCGGAATCGGGCAGGGTTTCGCTCTGGCCCAGAAACGGCTCGGCCCCGGTCGCGTCCACCATGCGATGCGCTGGCTCGGCCAGTCGCAGCGCGCCTTCGATCTGCTGTGCGAGCGTGCCCTCACCCGCTACACGAAGGGATCGATTCTCGCCGACAAGCAGATGATCCAGGATTGGGTCGCCCAGTCGTACGCCGACCGCGAAGCGGCTCGCTTGCTCACCCTGCAAACGGCGTGGAAGATGGACAAGCTGCACGAAGCCGGCGTTACCTACAGCGACGCCCGCCTCGAGATTGCAGTCATCAAGTTCTGGGGGCCAAGGTGTTGCACGACGTGATCAACCGCTCGATCCAGATCCACGGGTCGCTCGGCTTCACCACCGACCTGCCGCTCGAAGCGATGTATCGTGCTGTCCGGATCTACGACGGACCCGACGAAGTCCACAAAGTCACCGTCGCCCGCCAGGTGCTGAAGCGGTACCGGCCGAGCGACCCGAGCATCGACCACATCCCGACTCGCCGAGCCGCCGCACTGGCTCGCTACGGCGACATCATCGACGAACTCGCGATCAACTCGAAACGTCGCTTGAACGCCTGAGCCGCCCCGGTCACCCTCATACGGTTGATCGGGGCTGCCCCGGGAGACCAAGCAGGGCCCTGACCGGTGTCAGTCGAGACGACCCCAAGATGGTGGGATCTGTTCGACGCTGGTCGGGAACCCTCCTCCCTCGACGATTGCCATCGACCACGGGCCGATGGTGGCGACGAGACGATCGAAATCGGCTCCGATGGCTTCGAGGATCGGTTCCTGTTGCGTGTCTGTCGCTGCCTCGATCGTCTCGCGGAGCTCTCGCCCTCGCGAGGTGAGCTCGGCTGGGGCGCCCTCGGTGACCAGGCCGCGATCTCGAAGGCGCTCGAGGCCGACGTCGAGATCGGCGTCGGTCCATCCCCGACTCCGGTGATAACGCTTCGTCGGCATGTCGTAATAGATCTCGGTCATCAAGCCGATCTCTACCGGGTCGAGACCGGCGGCGATCCATGCGGCGAGGTGCGAGTCGCCGCGGTGCTCACGGATCATGTCGACGGCCCGCCAGAACGCACCCATCGGGTGCTCGGGGGTGTCCAGCGACCGCAGTCCGGCGTACAGGAACCGACCAGCCGTCGTTCCGGCCTCGGCTGCCCGCTGCAGCACAGCGGTGACCTCTGCGAGTTCCGATGGGTCACCGAGCATCCGTTGAAGCGACGCGATCGCACCCTGCTCCCGTGCGGCCAGGACATCGTCGGCGCCGGCGATCGACCAGCCACGCTCGACGGCAGGGACGATCAGCTTTGGGTTGAACACCCCGAATGCAGCAACGACCACGTCGCCGGGCACCTGACCCATGCACGCGGCGCGGCTGCAGTAGTAGCCGGAGGGTTCGGCGATGGTCAGGCATCCGGGCGCGCTCACTCCGGGACCGAAACCGAGTGTTTCGAACGCGTCGTTGACTTCCGGCGAGAAGTAGACATTCGAGGCGATCGGTTCCAGCACGTTTCGAAACAGCTGTGCTGCATCGGTCGAGGCGCTCACGAGGATGCTCCGGTGAACGAGGCACGACCCTGGCGTTGCATCCATTCCTGGACCCTGCTGTCGAGCACTGCTTCCTGTGGCGACGACGGGTAGTACCCATGCGCCGAGCGCACCGCCGCACCCCACGGTTGCAACCGACCGATGAGTTCGATCACGTCGTCGCCAAGTGCACGCACCATCGCGCCGCACAACCGGTCGGTGTCTGCCTCCAGTGACTGGCGAGCATCCCATCCCCGGTCCGATACGGCGTCGCTATCGAGCAGGCCCCGCCCCCGAAGCTCGTCCTCGGCGGCGGCCAACTGATCAGCCGACCACGCTCGACCAGCGGCGTAGCTGCGCGGTGGCATTTGCGCCGCCCGCTCGGTCAGCACCTGCAACTGGCAACCATCGAAGCCAGCATCGGCTGCGGCCGCAATGTGCGCATCGCCTCGAAACTCTCGCAGCATGTCGCCCAGACGCCACATTCTTCCCACCGCTGTCTCGGGCATCGGGAGCCCGGACAGTCCCGCGAACATCGGACGTCCGATGGTCGACAGCGGCGCCACCGCCCGATCGAGCAGCTCGGTGACGCGTGCAATGCCCTCGGGTTCGACGCCCAGAATGCGTTCGAGCTGCGCAACGGCACCCCTGGTCCGGGATTCGACGACCCGGTCTGCGTCGGTGATCGACCACGCCATCTGGATCGAGGCGACCACGGCATCTGGGTTGAACACACCGAACGCGGCCGCGACCACCTCGCCGCGGACCTGGCCGAGGATTCCGCCGCGGCTGGCGAAGTAGGCGACGCCGTCGGGTAGCTGCACGCCTCCCCAGTGAGATGCGGCCCAGACGTTACCCGCTGCGACGCCTGGACTCGGCCCAAAGCCCAGTTCGGCGTAGGCCTCGTGCGCCTCCGGAGCGAAGTAGACCGAACCGACAACCGGTTCAAGCGCGATCGACAACGCTCGGCTTCGTGCAATCTGTTCCGACCATGCGTCACTCATACCGCCACTTTCCATTCGTCGTCAGCCCGGAGAGATTCCATTGACCAGTCCGAGGCCCTCGGTCCGGTACCCGAGCAGTACCAGCAACTCCTCCGACGCCGATCGGTGGACGCCGGGTCGAGCGACAGGAACCAGTTCTCCTGGGTCCGATAGATCGGCCGGGTGTACCAGCCGAACACGGCGGCGCGACGCTGGTTGGTCGTTCGATTCGGCCCGGCTTGGTGCCAGACTCGACTGTCGAAGACGACAAGCGATCCGGCCGGAGCTTCCAGCGGGACCGACGAACACCGGCGACCGGCTGGGTAGGTTCCAGACTCGCTGATTCGTCTCGTCGGGGTCGAGCGGGAATCCCCGTTGTTCGCGGCCCCGGGTCCGATCATCGTCGGCCGCGGTGTACAGGTCGGTCCGCACTCGGGAGAGCGTGACGTCGTCGAGAACGCCCACCAGTGCACAGATTCCGTGCGAGCGAAGGTCGTGCTCGGCGCGGTCGAAATCGTCGGTCGCCTCCGGTAGCGGTCGAACGTCGATGTCAGACATCGGACTGACTCGGCCGGGTCCTACGTAAGTCGCCGAAGATCACCTCGCTCGGCAGGTTCAGATTGGCATCGAGGCCGAGCCGGTGACGCATGACGGGCGGCATTGTCGCCTGTACCTCGGGTCGAAGGCTTGCGGTGAAGTTCCATTGCGGACGCAGGTACGGCTTGGTGTAGTAGCCGAACAGGAGCGCCCGGTCCTCGTCGGCGGTGATGTTGCGACCGGAGGTGTGCCAGACCCGTCCATCACGACCACGGAACCGGCCGCCGCTTCGAACGGCACCATGTTGGCAATGGGGTCGACGGGAACGTCGGCAGCGGAACGGTACCGATGACTTCCCGAGATGTACATCGTGGCGCCGTTGTCAGCGTGGATGTCGGTGAGACACCAGATGATGTTGCAACTCAGTGTGCTCGTCCACGGTTCGGGCATCACCGCAGCAAGATCAGAGTGCACCACCATCGACTCGCTGCCCGGCCGTGCGATGTTGGCCGTGAAGTTGGACACGATGTAGTCCGAGCCAAGTACCCCCGCAACGACGCCATCGGCGATCGGATGCTCGATCAAACGGGCAAAGAGCGGGTCGAGGTCGATCAGATTGAAGACGCGGACATTCGCTGCGTTCGGGTCGAGCGCGGCGATGTGCTTGGGAACGCCGCGGCGCTCGCTTTCGTCCGACGACGCCATCAGCGCCTCGAACGCCGCAGCGGCCTCGTCGGTGGTGAGAACGTCGGCGATGACGGCCGTCCCCCCATCGGCCAGCGAGGCGAGCGCTGAATCGACCTTGTAGTAGAGAGCGCGATCGGTGACGGTCATCGGTCAGCAGCGTCGGCGAGCCAGCGGTCCTGGTTCTCGTTGGCGGCTGCCACGATGGGTTCCCAACGCTCGACCGGCTGGTCGAGCACCTGCATGTCGAACTGTGTCTCGGTACGGAATTCGAGCACCTCGACACCTTCGGGACCTGCCCGATATGCGTATGGCTGATCGGCACGCACAAAGAATCCGCTACCAGCCCCGACGGTGCGACTTCCCTTGATCGCCTCGCCGCGTACGTCGTAGTAAAGACAGTCAGCAGAGTGGCTGTGGCGGGGGAGTCGGTTTCCCGGACCGAACGACGCGTGGACCAAGCTGACTCCTCCTGGTCGGCCCTTGCTGAACAATGCCTTCATGACAGACCCAGCCAGCAGCGGATTGAGATCCAACGTCGTATAGACGACGCTGTCGATCTCAGGTGGCGTCATCGTGTCTGTGTCGTCGAGTAGTGGCGCCTCCGCATGGTCGTAGAACGCGATCCCCGTTGCTTTGACTCGGCCATGGCCATGAACCGTAGTCATGGCCGATCGGGGCCGCCAAGCGTGCAGCCGACGCGCTCTGGTGACGGACGCGATTGCCTCGCTCGCTACCCGCCGGCGGTGTACCGTCAGTTCATGAATCCGGGTTGCAGCTAGCCGGATGCGTCGGTCGACCACAGCGTCCACATCACCAGCAAGGGTTGGAACAGGAGGCGACCGAACCGCTTCGCGTCGGTGTCGAGACCGAAAGCGTCGGTCCCCTCACGCCACTGCGTCACGCTGCCGGCAAAGACGACGACGAAAAAGCCGGCGCTCATGAGCCCCACGGGACGCGCTGGCGGTTGTGAGGTGACCGTCCCGGCAGCCAAGAGGGCGCCCCGAGCACAAGCCTCAAGACCGTGCGTAGTGGGTTCTGCTTCTTGGGGCGTCAGGGTGTCTTCTCGCCGTCAAGGGAGCGTAGGGTGCGGTCGAGTAGGGCCTGTCGACCGCATCGCCTCGCTCTCGTCGAGGCCGCATTTGGCTGCGATCGCACCGGGCACATCTGCGACTCGTAGCTGTAGTTCCCGGCCGTTCTCCGTCGGGTTCACGTCGACCGTGCGTTCGTCGACTGAGTTGCGCTCTCGGGAGACCAGCCATGCCCGTCCGAGCCGGTTGAGCAACGGCGTGAGCGTGCCTGAGTTCGGTCAGAGCCGCTGGCCCAGATCTCCGACGCGCTGTCCGTCCTCGGCCCACAACGCGAGCATGGTCGTCAGTGCAGCGATCGCCCATCCCACAACGATCACGAGCTGGTTCGCTGACGCCGCGTCTTCAGGCAGAGCTCCTCGCTGACCACGCGTAGGTCGGGGGTGCAGTGGGACTCTCGGAGGGCTCAGCTTTGCCGTTCGTCGTCGCTGTTGTCGGCATGGCCGGGGACACCAGCGAGCAGCCGTTCGAGGATGGCATCGATGACGGCTGCTTCCGCCTGAGTGAGTGTTGCGCCCAAGTAGGTCTCGATGTCGCGGGTGTGAATGGCGGCCATCCGGCGTCTCAGGCTTTTGCCCGCCTGGGTGAGGTCGATGAGTACGACACGGCGATCGGGTTCGCCTTGACGTCGTTCGACGAAACCGCCCTCCACGAGGCGACCCACGATCCGGGTGCATGAGCTGTTGGCAACGAGCAAGTTGTCGGCGAGGTCTCCCATCCGGATCGGACCGCCGTGGAGGCTGATTTGGTGAAGCACGTCGTAGTCGTCGAGGGAATGGCCGAAACGTTTTCGCAGGTGAGCATCCATGACAGCGGTTGTCGTCCGGTGGTACCGGACGAGACGTTCCCATGTTGCAACGATGCTTCGCTCGGACATCGGCCGATCATACATATATTTCCGCTCGGAAATAAATCTGGAGAGGCAATGGTTGTAAAGACCATGAGAACATCTGCCATCGACATTCGCCGGTCGGCTGACCGGTTTCACACTCGGGCTGGCTGGCTCGACTCGAAGCACTCCTTCAGCTTCAGCCGCCACTACGACCCGGACAACACTCACCACGGGCAGCTCCTGGTCCTCAACGATGATCGCGTCGCTGCCGGTACGGGTTTCGATACCCACCCTCATCGTGACATGGAGATCGTCACCTGGGTGCTCGATGGTGAGCTCGAGCACAAAGACTCCGAAGGAAACCGAGGTCTCATCTATCCGGGATTGGCCCAGCGGATGAGTGCCGGCCGTGGGATCTGGCATTCGGAGAAGAACCTGAGCGGTACCGACGAGGTGCACTTCATCCAGATGTGGGTGCTGCCCGACACCGAATCGATCGACGCTGGCTATCAGCAGCTCGACATCAATGACCAGCTGTCCGCAGGCGGTTTGGTGCCAATCGCATCGGGGCAGGGCCACGACGCCGCCATCTCGATCCGGCAACGTGACGCGGTGCTGTGGGGTGGTCGCCTGAAGGCCGGTGAGCGTGTCACGTTGCCAGACGCAGCATTCGGCCACGTTTTCGTGGCCAGGGGTAGCGCCGAACTCGAATCGGATACGACACTCGCCACCGGCGATGCCGTCCGCCTGGTTGACGCTGATGGCGTGGCCATGACTGCCGGTGACGACGGCGCTGAACTCTTGATCTGGACCACAGGAGCCATGCGATGACGAACCAGGCCGAAGGAAACGACATGACTGAGGTTTCGCATCCCGACCGCGCTGCTGAGTGGGACGCGCTGCGTAACACCTACCTCATGGACCGTGAGGTCAGGCCCCCATCGGCTGCCCGTGGCGTACACCATGTTGCGTTGGTGTCGAGTGATGTCGCGCGGACGATCCGCTTCTACCAAGAGGTCTTGGAGTTCCCGCTGACCGAGCTGTTCGAAAACCGCGACTACCCGGGCTCCACGCACTTCTTCTTCGACATCGGCCACGAAAATGCGCTGGCGTTCTTTGACTTCCCCGGCCTCGATGTCGGTGCCTACGCCGAAGTCCTCGGTGGGCTCCACCATCTTGCCATCTCGGTTGAGCCCGAAAGGTGGGATCGACTCAAAGCCAAGCTCGATGGTCTCGATATCGAGTACGCCCACATCCATGGCACCTCCATCTACTTTCGGGGTCCCGATGGGGAACGCCTGGAGCTCATCTCGGACCCGCTCGGCGAGATGTACGGCTCGCCGGTGATGTGAGCGTGCCCGTCGATCACGGTGGAGTCGACTTCATCCACGAGCAGCTGCCGGGGCGCGTCGTGTTCGGTGCTGGGCGCCGCCACGACACGCCTCGAGAACTCGCCGCGCTGGGAGCAACCCGGGTGTTGGTCATCGGCGGCTCGCACGACGCTGCGACCATCGACGAACTGGTGCAGCAGCTCGACATCCCGGCCGAGACGATCATTGGCGTCCGACCACACGTTCCTTCAGAAACGGTTCGTGACGCTCTCGACGTCGTGGATCGGTTCGTCCCTGACGCTGTCTTGGCGATCGGTGGTGGCTCGGCGACCGGGCTCGCGAAGATGATCGCCCTCGAACGAGGCGTGCACCTGTGGGTGACGCCGACAACATACGCAGGTTCGGAGATGTCACCGATCTGGGGTACTACCGACAAAGGAGTCAAGCGCACGGGCAGAACGCAGCGGGTACTTCCGTCCACGGTCATCTACGACCCTGAACTCACCGTCGGGCTCCCTCGGGGCCCGACCGAAGCCGAGAACATCGAGCCGTCGTTCGAACACACAGCGGCCGCCGAGATACCGACCGATAGGAACGGCAAGTCATCGGTGAGGTGGCCGTCGGTTCCGGTTGAGGCCTCGATTCGCCCGTGAGCGGATCATCACCGCTGATCCTCGCAGAGGTCGCACTCGACTCCGCCTCGCCCGTCCCCATCGCATCGAAACTGCCCGAGCTCGGGGTCATCGCCCTCACCGGCGACGTGCGAATCAACGATGAACGAGTGACGGCAGGCCAACTCGCCGTCTTGTCTGCAGGCATAGCGGCGACGCTCAGCGGCTCCGGTACCGCTGTCGTCCTCGGCGGGGAGCGCGTTGGGAAGCGAACCATCAGGTGGAATTTCGTTCACAGCGACCCCGACCGAATCGAACAGGCCAAGTCCGATTGGGCTGCTCAGCGGTTCCCGAAGGTCCCGGCCGACCACGAACAATTCGTTCCGCTTCCGACCTGACATCGACGACCAGCGCCAAGCCCGGCGGATTGGTTCATCGCGGACTGGCAGCGCTCTGGGAGAGTTGGGGCGTCAGTCGAGTTGCGGTGATCCCGAGCGTCGCGCATGGCGGCATTGCTGCCCTGACGAATGCTGTCGGATCGTCGCCCTGTGTCATGAGTTCTTCTCCGCGTTGGTCGACGAGATCCGCTGGAAGTGCTTGGTCGTTGACGAATCGGTCGGGAAGAACAGTTCGACCGCTATCTCGTCGAGGGTGATGTCACGCGGGGTGCCGAACGTGGTGAGGGTTGTGAACATCGACAACTCGACCCCGTCGAGGTCGAGCCGGTACGGGATGAGCAATTCGGGAATCGGACTCGGCGTTGCCCACCCTATTCGTTCACGCAGCTCGACGACGTTCGGATAGGCCGTGACTTCTCGCTCGATCTCGGTGAGTTCAGGATCAGCAGTCACCGCCACGAGTCGATGGAGTTGTGAGAGTAAGTAGGTGGCCCACTGATCGAAGTTTGTCGTGGACGCAGCGAGACCGTCGGGATGCAAGCTCGCTCGGAAGACATTCAATTCTGGTCGGGTCAGGTGGTCGGGTAGCGATGCGGCAAGGATGTGAGCGGCGTGGTTCGAGAGCACGACGTTCCACTGTCGGTCGAGCACAAGCCCCGGGTACGGGTCGTGAGCGTCGAGGATCCGTCGCAACGATCCCATCACGGTCGTCATGGTGGGATCGTCGAGG
>JBBQUN010000154.1:0-11039 GCA_038212405.1 Acidimicrobiales bacterium
GCCATCAGAGCGATCGCGCGCCAAGGACTGGGACGGCTTGCCATCGCTCGTCACCGACGACATGCTCCACACGGTTGCCACCGTCGGTACCTACGACACCATCGCCAACCAACTCGAGGAGCGGTACGCGGGCCGAGTCGACCGGATCGAGTTCTCGATCCCGATCAAGGACCGCGCCGACGTCGACGTCTTTGCCGACATTCTTTCGAAACTCCGCTGACCGGAAAATCTCGAGTCAACGGACCCATCGGCTCAATAGGCCGCCCGGTCGCGCCGAAACGACACGGTATGAGTACGCCGACCAGAGGTGCAGTGGAAGGAAGCGCTCAGCACTGGGCCTCCTCGCCGAAGGCAGCGCGCCTCGTTCGTTGGGGCATCTTCATCGTCCCGATCATCGGTGCTTGGGTCGTTGTTCGCTTGTGCAGCGGCCACCTCTACCGGCCCGATCACTCGCTTGGTGTCGGGCTGTGGGCTCTCCAGGCGCTGGCGATCGCATCGGCCACCTCGCTGCTGATCGGCCGAATCGTCACCCGGTTCCTGCCCCTCGCCAGTCTGCTCGGCCTCTCACTCACCTTCCCGGATCAAGCTCCGTCTCGATTCGGTATCGCGCTGCGAACCGGCACGATTCGCAAGCTGGAAGCCCACCTGAACGAGGCATCCGAACGGGGACTCGACGCCAGTGAATCCGTCGCCGCACGCCAGGCGATCGAACTCGTCACGTTGCTGGCACGGCACGAGCGCCTCACTCGTGGCCACACCGAACGAGTGCGGGCCTATAGCGATCTGATCGCCGTCGAGCTGGGCATCGATGCAGAAGGCCGTCAGCGCCTGGCCTGGGCTGCCCTCCTCCACGACATCGGCAAGCTCACCGTTCCCTCCTACATCCTCAACAGCGACGGGCGACCAACTGAGGAGGAGTGGCAGATCTTGCGGGGGCACCCGGCAGCGGGCGAAGCGTTCGTCGAACCGTTGGCCGACTGGCTCGGCGAGTGGCGCGGTGCCACGTCAGAGCACCATGAGCGGTGGGACGGCGGCGGGTACCCGCGAGGACTGGCCGGCACCGAGATCTCGCTCGCCGGTCGAATCGTCGCCGCTGCCGACGCCTACGACGTCATCACGTCGAAGCGGTCCTACAAGGCAGCAATGTCGGCCGAAGCTGCTCGGACGGAACTCGTGCGATGTGCCGACACGCAGTTCGATCCCGACGTGGTGCGCGCCCTCCTCAAAGTGTCGCTCGACGAGCGCAGGCCGAAGTCGATTCTCGCCTGGCTCGTAGAGTTGCTCAGACTCGACCGAGTTGCTCAGGCTGTCGCCGTCGCTCCCACCGCTGCAATCATCGGCGCAACGAGTCTTGGCACGCTCATCGGGCTCACCGGCACCAGCGGTTCGATACTTCCTGACCAGCTGGCATTCGTTGCTCCCGCTCCGAACTTCGCCGACATCCAGGAGTCGACGACCAACATCGACTCCGATGTCACGATCGTCGCTGTTCCGACTTCCGTCGGCGCCGTCTCCGTTGGCTCGCCGACGAACGACCCGACCACCACGACCATCATCGAGTCGTCATCGACAACGACAAGACCTGGATCATCAACGTCGACGACCACCCCCGGAACCACGTCGGCCCCTGCACCACCGGGCACCGTGCCGAGCGTGACTGTGCCCGGTATCGCCCGACCCTTGACGAGCCTTCTCGTCGATGCCCTACCACCGCTGAACAGCACCACGAGCACGACGATCGCCCCGACAACGACGACTGCCCCACCAACCGGACCCAATGCTCGCAACGATGTCCACTCCACCGTGCTCGGCACCATCGGAACGATCCCGGTGCTCGGCAACGACAGGGCCGGTTCGTCACCGCTCGACCCGGCGACCTTACGCATCGTCTCACTCCCTCAAGGTGGCACTGCGGCGGTCAGCAACGGAAACATCACGTTCAACAGGACGGCGTTGATCTTCGTCAGCACCTCGCTGAGGTACGAGATCTGTGACAGCAATGGCCTCTGTGACCAGGCCACCGTTTCGATCGTCCTCTGAACCCCTCGACACCAGCCATCACCCTTGCCGGTGATCAATTGACAACATTGCCCGTGGGTTCCTAGGTTCGGCCGATCGACACCAGCGATGGGGGCCAAGCATGACCGACACCAACCAGTCATACACCGAGGTGATCGTCGAGTCGCAGCGACACGTCGACATCATCACGATCAACCGACCCGAAGCCCGCAACGCCCTGACCCACACGACCTACGCCGAACTGCAACGTGCGGTCGAAACCAGCGCTGCTCGGTGCATCGTCATCACCGCGACCGACCCGGCCTTCTGCTCCGGCGACGACGTGAAGCAGATCATGGTGGCGGCCGGCGAGGGCACCGCCGACCGGTTGACCAACGAGCCCCGGCTCACACCGGCCGCCGGTGCGCTCCTTGCCACCGACATCCCGATCATCGCGGCCGTCAATGGAGCTGCGGTTGGCTGGGAAATGGAACTGGCCTTGATGGCCGACATCCGTGTTGCGTCCGAACGAGCCAAGTTCGGTGAACTGTTCGTGCTCCGAGGTCTGTGCTGCGACGTTGCCGGCATCGGTCGCCTCGCCCAGCTGGTTGGCCGCGAAGCCGCCGCTGAACTCCTCTTCACCGGTCGAGTCTTCGACGCCAACGAGGCCAAGGAACTACGCATGGTCTCGCGGGTTGTTGCCCACGACGATCTGATGCCGACCGCCATGGCCTTGGCCGAGGCCATTGCCACCAATCCGCCACTCGCCGTCGCTGAGCTGAAGGCGGGTCTGCGATTGGCGCTCGATCCGGATTGGAACGAACTCGGCATGTGGGTGAGTTCCACGCTCGGCCGGCTCTTCAAAACCGACGATCACAAAGAAGGCGTCGCCGCCTTCCTCGAGAAGCGGCCCGCCAACTACGTCGGTTCGTAGGTCAACAGCACGTGGTGCCGCACCTACCCTCGGCTATCGGCTCACTCGGCGACCCGGCTGATGACCAGTGCGGCCAAGACGAGTCTGATCCCAGGCCTCAGGGCGTTGACCGAAGCCGTGCTCGTCTCGGGCGAGATCGGCGTTGTATGGCCTGATGCCGTGGTTGCGACGGCCGGACCGGCTGGCGTCGAAACTCGACCTGCCGATGAGTCCGTCCCGCCACACCCGGTTGCAAGCGGAGGGCCAACGCAATGGCCGCTATCCATCTCGGAAACGACACGAGGCCACCTCCTCATGACCCCAATTCGAGGCAGGTCGACAACATGTTGGCTCCGGCGAACATTAAGACTAGCCAGGAGTCAGATTCCCAGGCGCTCGATCTCGATGCGCGCCTCGCGTAGCACGTCGACCGAGTCTTCGATCTCGCGCAACCGTGTACGTACGACCGCTGACGAGGCCTCGGCCGCTTCGAGGAGGAGCCGAGCACAGACCGCCTCGAACTCGACGACCATCGACTCGACCTCGTTGAGCACGGCGGGTTTCGCGGCTGCCGGGAGGCGGGAACACACCAGCAGTTGCTGCTGGATCAGTCTCGAGGCTTCGGCAAGGCGCCAGCCCAGATCGGGGCGATCGAGCGCCTCGATCACCGACGTGTCGATCGTGACGGTTGCGCTCTTCAATCGCCGGGCAAGCACATCCTCGCGGCTTCCGGTCAGCCTCCACTGTTCGACGAGACCAGCGCCGCCACTCGACCAACGCCCGCCAGTCGACCAACGCCCACCGGTCGATCGGACGAACCCGGCGAAGGCGGCCACTGCGCCGACGAGCACAAGGAGAACCACGATCAGTGTCAGGAGGGCGCTCACCATCACGAGCCTTTCGTCAGTCTGTGAGTCTGTTCATCAAAGCGGACCAGCGACGAAGCGTTACTCGCTCGGTACGTCCCCGCTCGTGCCACCTTCAAATCTTCATAGCCACGAACCGCGTCGGGCAAACCTGCAATCTCGACCGCTTGGTCATAGGTGGCAGCAGTAACGCCGGCGAGAAGGGTGTCGATCGTTTGGCGATATTCCACGATGAGCTCGCGTTCGATCCGGCGAACTTCGGGGAAGCGGAAGGGATCGAGCCTGGTGCCCCGTAGTCGCTTCCCCTTGGCCAGCAAACGGATCGCTGGCGAACCCTTGATGGGGATGGCCAACTTGTTGTTCATGCCGAGCGCCCGCAGTATCGGCGGGTGGAGCCGGTAGCTGATCTTGGCTGCCGGGCCTGCCAGGCGCTTCGCTTCGACCAGCCCCTCGTCGAGGACCATCAAACGGGCAACCTCGTACTCATCTTTGTAGGCAGTGAGCTTGTGTAGATTGATCGCGATCGCCTCGGTCAGTTCGTGCCCGATACCGAGGGCAGCGTCCTTGGCTGCTGCTCGTTCGACGATGCTCAGATAGTCGGCTGCGGTGCGCTCGTTCTGGAAGCCGATGAGGTCATTGGCGAACCGGGCGATCAGCGAGCCGAGCCCGGTCGAAGCATCGAGCGCCTCCACTCGTTGCAGGAGCGCTGCCGGCAGGGTCGGCTTCGGTTCAGGTTCGCCATCGAGAAGATGCTCGGTCGACGACGGATCGTGTGCCTGCGCTCGCCCCCAGCGGAAGGCAGCCAGGTTCTTGTCGACGCCGACACCGTTCAGTTCGATCGCCTGTTCGAGCGATTCGGGCGAGATGGGAATCGCCCCGGCTTGAATGGCCATGCCGACGACGAACGTGTTGGCCATCACCGCGTCGCCGAACCAGGCGGTCGTGATCTGTTCGGCGTCGGCCCAGAAATGCGCCCGACTGTTGGTCTCGAGCCCGATCACCTCGATCAATTGCTCCGGCGACGCCAGGTTCGTCTCGGGGTGCAGGATCATCTCACCGGTCGGGGTGGAGGCAGTCGAACCGACCACGATCGTGTGGCCCGGCTCGCACACATCGAGCGCCCGATCGGTTGCGGCAACGAGTTGATCACACGCCAACAAGAGGTCGGCCTGTTCCCGGCCGAGTCGGTTGGTGGCATCGGCACCGATCTTCGACAGCCGGACGTCGCTCACCACCGGACCGGCCTTTTGCGACAGACCGATCTGGTCGAGGCCGGTGACGGTGTAGCCGTCGAGCATGCCTGCGGTGCCGATGATCTGAGAGACGGTCACGATGCCGGTACCGCCGATGCCGGTGATCCGCATGGCGAAATGGTCACTCGGAACAGCGAGCGTCGGTTCGGGAACGCTCGGTGGCGTGAACCCATCGACCACGCCGTGCGGCGATTGGTCGAGTTCGATGGTCATGAACGACGGGCAGTCGCCTTCGAGGCAGGAGAAGTCGAGGTTGCACGTCGACTGATCGATCGTGGTCTTGCGCCCGAACGGCGTCTCGATCGGCTGGACTGACAGACAGTTGCTGACCTGCCCGCAGTCGCCGCACCCTTCACAGATGCGGGGGTTGATCACCACTCGCTCGGTCGGGGCCACCACTTTGCCCCGCTTGCGATCACGGCGAAGCTCTGCCGCGCAGCGCTGGTCGTGGATGAGGACGGTGACACCGGGAACCGTTGCCAGCATCTCCTGGGCTTCGAGGAGCCGAGACCGATCCCACACATCGACGCCACCGGGCAATTCGCCCCGTTCGTACTTGCGGGGCTCATCGGTGGTGACCAACACTCGCGATACGCCGCTGGCCTGGAGCATGCAGGCGACTCGACCCACCGAGAGTTGCCCTTGCGGGTCTTGACCACCAGTCATGGCGACGGTGTCGTTGTAGAGCAGCTTGTAGGTGATGTTCACCCCAGCGGCCCTGGCCGCCTGGATGGCGAGTTGGCCGCTGTGGAAGTAGGTGCCGTCGCCCAGGTTCTGGATGAGGTGATCACGCTCCACGAAATCCGACATGCCGATCCACTGGGTGCCTTCGTTGCCCATGCACGTGATCCCGGCGATGTCGCCGACACGATCGTCGTCCATGAACAGCGCCATGGTGTGGCAACCGATCCCGGCACCAACGAGCGAACCCTCCGGCACCTGTGTGCTTCGGTTGTGTGGGCACCCCGAGCAATAATAGGGCGACCGGGTCGAGCCCAGGTTCACCGGTATGCGTTGCCGCTCGGGCTTCTCAGGAACCAGCCGATCGGCGATCCGTTCGGCCAACACTCGGCGTAGTGGACCGATGATGAGGTCGGCGTCGAGGTGGCCGTAGGTGCGGAACAGCGGGGCACCATGGGCATCGTGCTTCCCGAGCACTCGTGGCCGATGCGACGACGAGTAGAGCGCCTGGGTGATCAACGCCTCGACGAACGGTTGCTTTTCCTCCACGACCACCAGCATCTCGACGCCGCGAGCGAAGGTGCGAATGGTCTGCGGGTCGAACGGAATGGGCATCTGCATCCGCAGCAAGCGGATGCCGGCATCGGCAATGTCGTGGTCGGTGACGAGACCGAGTCGAGTCAGAGCTTCGCGCACTTCCCGATACGTGATGCCCGACGCCGCGATCCCGATCCATGCGTCGGCCGGGTCGACCGTCGTCGCATTGAGATCGTTCTTGGATGCGTAGCTGACAGCGAGCGGATAGCGGACGTCGTAGATCTCCTGCTCGAGTTCGACGGTGTAGGGGGTCAGCAACCGGCCACTGGGCTCTCGCCTCGTCAGCTCATCGAAACCCTCGGGAGAGATGGGCTGCACACGGTCAGGGGCGAGGTCGACCGAGGTCATCCCGTCGGCAACGTCGGCCACGATCTTGATGGCGGTCCAGAGCCCGCTGAATCGGGACAACGCAACGGCATGGCGACCGAGGTCGAGCACTTCGGCCGGATCGCCTGGATACAGCAACGGCATGTGCATGTCGGCAACCACACCTGCCGACGACGACGGAATCGTCGAGCTCTTGGCGTTTGGATCGTCGCCAACGAGCGCAACCGCTCCGCCCCACCGTGAGGTTCCGGCGTATACCGCATGCCGCAACGCGTCCATCGCCCGGTCGACGCCCGGCGCCTTGCCGTACCAAATACCAACGACACCGTCATAGCGAGCATCAGGTTGTGACGAAGCAAGCTGGGACCCCATGACGGCGGTCGCTGCCAGCTCCTCGTTGGCGCCGGAGCGGACAACGATCGGCAGTTCGGGGGCCAGCTTGGCGGCCCGTGCCGCCTCTTCGCCGATACCGCCGAGCGGCGATCCCTGATAGCCGGTGAACAGCGCAGCGGTGTTGCGGCCACTTCGCCGATCGGCTCGGAGCTGCTCGATCGGTACACGGGCCAACGCTTGCACCCCGGTGAGGATGACCCGACCCGCGTCGTTCTCGTACCGGTCCTGGATGCGGTAGGAACGCTTTTGCAGATCAGTCATGTCGACTCTCCTTGGGACGACGTTAGCAGCCGAGTGCTGTTCGCTCGGGGCCGGGCCTTTTGCGAGCAGGGCAAACAACCCACTCGTCCTGGCCGACCAGCTCATGACCAGGCCATCCTCGGCCGTACCGTCGGGTGTCATGTAGACACGCAACAAATGGACGGCAATGGTAGCGGCAACCCTGATGGGCGTCGTGCCGACCACAGCGGCCGTGCTGCGACCGATCCGTGCACGCAACTGCGTACCGGGATCTACTGCGAGATGCGGGCAACTCCAGATGGCTTCGCGATTTCCTGGAATCACACCGACGTCGCCGACGTGAGCCGGGTGGTCGTCGAGCGCCAGGTGCTCGGCCGCTACTGGTGGCGAGCCCGCTTCTCCCCCGAACAGACCACCTTCACCGATGGCGTCGCACCGACGAACGCGGCACGGGCCGAGTATCGCGTCATCGCCAAGAACGCTGCCGGCGCCGAACTCGATCGAGCCGACTGCGACCTCGTCACCACCGTCGGCCTTCGATGCCTCGTGACCAAGATCGACGACGGCTACCACGTCGAGATCGACGCCGATGAACTCGAGGCCTCGGTCGAGGGCCCCATGGACTACGTGATTCGGCGGGCCGTGACGCCCGGCAGCACTCCCCACTGGCGGGGACAGACCGACCAAACCAGCTTTGATGATCTGTCGACCGCTCGACCTGAGGTGACCTACCAGATCCGGGCCCGGCCCGATCGGCGGATCGTCGGCGGCGCTCCCTGCCAGAACGATCTTGCCAACCCAGCGTGTTTCGCACCGCCTGGATCCCTCGCCGAGATCGAAGTCCTGACCCAGGACACACTCACTAGCTACGACGGCGACCTGATCGAGCAGATCGATTCCCTCGTGCCCGGCCAGCAACTCCACCGGGTCGCGGCCTTCGCCGACTCCCGATCCATCTACACCCGTGATCATGCTGGCCGGGCCGACCTCTACGTCTATGACGATCGTGACCAAACCAACCGCCTCGTCGCTGCCGCGATCGCGCCGGTCGACGATGTCTTCGGCTACTACGTCGACCAGGCGGGTGGCGTGTACGCCAACATCAGCGATGATGAAGCCGTCGGCTACTGGTATTTCGGTCCTGATGGCTCGGGTCAGCTCATGGTCAGCGAACCATGGGGCGCAACCGATCGGGTCGGCCCCGTTGGCGACCTTCCCGACGGGCAAACCGTCCTCGATCGGGCCGCGTTCCCGACCGACGAGCTGTCGTACGATCTGCTGTTCTCACGCATCCTCCTTCGCTCCCCGGGCACCGATGACTTCGTCGCACTGACTGATCTGAGTCGCTACCAACTCCGCGATGTCGCCGACGACGGCGATCTCCTCCTCTCAGCGCAAGGACCGCTCACCACCAAGTACTCCCGGTTCGACAGCAGCTGCATCGACGACTGATCGCATTGCCGACAACGCCTCGGGCAAACCGAAACGGCCGATGTCGAGTGCCTTGCCGAAGATCGCCCCTGCGAGTTCGAGCCTGCTGCGCCTGCTTCGGCCATGTCTGGTAGGTGGCGCGCCGAGCCGCCGGAGAGTTCCACCTTCACCTCGAGCTTTTCGATCATCGAAGCCAGCAACTCGCCATTCGGACCACGGCCGAACGCAGCATAGAGATCGACCAGATGGATCCATTTCGCTCCCCCGGCAACAAAGGGGTCGATGGACAGGAACGGTCGAAAACAGTCGTTTCTGTACATCAACCTCTTCGATCGACCTTGTCTATCGATTCGTAGCTCAGCCCAGTTCGCTGCCAACGACCGAGATGAAGCTCACGCATTCGCCGGGGGCGCCGCCGAGGTTTTGGGTCATGGCCAACTTCTTGCCTGCTTGGGTGACGCTCGAGATCTGACGCTCCGGCGGTGCCTGCTGGCGAAGCTGCAGCCAGCACTCGAACAACATGCGAAGACCCGACGCACCGATCGGGTGACCGAAGCTCTTCAGGCCGCCGTCGGGGTTGACCGGCATCTCACCTTGGAGGTCATAGGTACCGGCCATGACCTCTTTCCAGCCCATGCCACGCTCGGCAAAGCCAAGGTCTTCCATGAGTACGAGCTCGGTTGGCGTGAAGCAGTCGTGCACTTCGGCCATGGCCAGCTGGGCCCGAGGGTTGGTGATGCCGGCCTGGGCGTAGGCGTCAGCAGCGCAGGCCGACACCTCGTTGAAGGTGGTGTAGTCGTAGTCGGGATCGATCGGCCCGGCAGCGGGCCCGGCCGTGAACGCGAGCGCCTTCACGTAGAGCGGATTGTCGGTGTACTTGTGGGCGTCTTCCGCCCGGCACAGGATGGCGGCGGCAGAACCGTCGGATACACCCGAACAGTCGAAGATACCGAGCTGGCCTGCAATCAGCGGCGCGTTGCAGATGGTGTCCTTCCCGACTTCCTTGCGGAACTGGGCTCGCTCGTTGCGGGCACCGTTGTAGTGGTTCTTCCACGCAATGCGGGTGAGGACGTCTTTCATCTCGGTCTCGTCGACCCCGTACTTACGGGAGTAGGCGGGAGCGAGAAGGCTGAACATGGCAGGCGCAGTGAGTTCGGCGCCGGTGCCGTCGTCGGGGATCGGCGGCATCACGAGGCCCGACATCCCGTTGTCCTTGAGCTTCTCGACACCGATCGCCATGACGAGGTCATACGCTCCTGACGCCACGGCGTAGGCCGCATTGCGGAAGGCTTCGGACCCGGTGGCGCACATGTTCTCGACGCGGGTGACCGGTTTGTAATCGATCTTCAACGCCCGGCTGAGGGTGAGACCGGAGATACCCGAACCCATCGTGCCGAACCAGTAGGCGTCGATGTCCTCTTGCTTGATGCCGGCTGATGCGTAGGCGGCCTGGGATGCGTCGATGAGCATGTCGTCGACGCCGGCGTCCCAATGCTCGCCGAAGGGCGTGCAGCCCATCCCGACGATGCAAACCTGATCTTTGATTCCTCGTGATGCCATGAGCTTCCCCTTTACGTCTCAAGCCCTTACGGGCTTGGCCTTCCAGAAATAGTTGTGGATGTCATCGGCAGTGGTCAACCGCCGGAACGTCATCTGCACGCGGTCACCAATCGCCACCTCGGTGGCATCGGCCAACGCACAGCTGAAGCGGCCACCGCCGTCGAAGTCGACGACGACTGCGATCGTCGGCGGCGACAACGAGTAGGCCAACCGGTCGATGGTGAAGGTGGCGACGGTCCCGAGCACATCGGCCATCGGCACGAGTTCCATGTCGTCGACGGCGCCGCCCTTGACCGACACCCGCTGCGGCGGCAGGTGGATGGCGCCCGAGGTTCGGTCCTTGGAGCCGACGAAGGCGTACTTCCAATTCTCGGATCGGAAGGATGGCGGCGCGGCCGGACCAACCGGATCGGGACGACGTGGTGGCTCACGATCGAGATAGCCGCGCCAGGTCAGGAACTTGGTGTAGTCGAGCGTGTCGTCGCCGGCCGCCAGCTGATCGGCGACCGTCAGAGCTGGCCGGTACTCGGCGATCGCGTCGGTTGCCCGGAAGAAGTTGACGTCACACCCGTCGGCCAGGTTGACCACCATGACGGTGGTGCCCGGAGCCGCAGTGTCGAGGGCCGAGGCGAGCAGCAACATGGGTTGCGGCGTTCCGGTGTTGCCGACCGTCGCCGAGAGGTCATCGACCATGGCGCAGGCGCCGACCCCGGCAGCGTTGGCCGCGCTGCGAGAGGCACGAGCGTGGAGTCCGGCGATCACGACCAGGTCGATGTCGCC
>JBBQUN010000155.1:0-10999 GCA_038212405.1 Acidimicrobiales bacterium
GGTGATGGAATCGTCGGGGGTGTCGTTGTCGTGCATGGTTGGAGTATCGATCGGCGTCGGCAGCTGGGGTATCGGGTGGCCTCCCTACTCTTCCCTGAACGAGCCCTCGATGCACTCAGGGTTTGCCCTGATTTGGTTCGACCGTCCACCGTGCGATCATGGCTTCGTCATGACGCCCGCAACCACCGACCGCTACTGGCAGGTCCCCACGCTCGAACGCCGCGAGCGGATCATTGCCGGCGTCTGCGGCGGTGTTGCGGCCGAACTGGGGATGGCAGTCATTTGGGTACGACTGGGGTTCATCGCCCTCTTCGCTGCCGGTGGGTGGGGTGCACTGTTGTATGCAGTGGTGTGGGGTTGGATGGCGTTCGAGGAATATCGACGGCCCGAGCCGACCGGGCCACGTGTCCCCAAAGCACGGAGCCCTCGCGAACGGATCGTCGGGTTCGCCATTGCGACCCTCGGTCTGTTCGCGCTCCTCGACCAAATGATCGGGCTACCAAATGCGCTGGTCTGGCCGCTTGGTCTGCTGGGTGTCGGTGTGATCGTCCTCTGGCAGCGAGTCAGCCAGACACCTGCCTCGTCGTCGGGTCGACTGCAGCGCGCCGTACAAACCGTTGGCGGGCTCATGCTCGTTGGTGTTGCGGTGCTCCTGCTCCTCCGACCGCTGTCGGACTGGAATCAGGCATCGGCAGGCCTGGCCGTCGGTGTGGGCCTGGGGCTCGGCCTCCTTGCGCTGCTCGCCCCATGGTGGTGGCGACTCCTCGCCGACCTCGACGCCGAGCGACAGGCTCGGGTCCGCTCCGAAGAACGAGCCGACGTTGCTGCGCACATCCATGACTCGGTCTTGCAAACCCTGTCGCTGATCCAGCGTCACGGCGATGATCCGCCGAAGATGGTGGCGCTCGCCCGTCGGCAGGAGCGAGAGCTGCGCAACTGGCTCGATCCTGATCGTGTCGACCGCGCTGGGGCAAGTGTCCGGGGCCAGCTCGACGTGTTGATCACTGACATCGAAGAGCTCCACGGGACGACGATCGACGCGGTCGTCGTCGGCGACTGCCTCGTGGATCCCGGTGTCGACGCGCTTCTTGGTGCCGTGAGGGAAGCCATCGTCAATGCCGCGAAGCACGCCGGCGTCGACCATATCGACGTGTACGTCGAGGTGCAGCCGGCGCTGATCGAAGCCTTCGTGCGAGACGACGGTGTTGGCTTTGACACCACCACGATCGCCGAGGACCGACAAGGCATCCGCCATTCGATCCACCAGCGCATGGAACGAGTCGGTGGTTTCGTTGCCATCACCTCCGATCCAGGGCAGGGAACCGAGGTCGAGCTTCGGCTGCCGCGCCGTGGTGAACCGCCGTCTGCCACCGCGAGCGCGACCAAGAATCACCGAGCCAGCAACCACCTCCCCACCAACCCATGAGGTCACGACCGTGAGCTACCAACCGACCGTCGTACTCGTCGATGATCACGATCTGGTACGAGCCGGTGTACGAGCACAGCTCGGTGATGCCGTCTATGTGATCGGCGAGGCCAGCGATGTCGCCGACGCGGTCGACGTCATTTGTGACCGTCCGCCCGATGTCGTGCTGCTCGACGTCCACCTCCCTTCCGGCACGGGCAGCGACGTGATCAAAGCCGTCGTCGCCAGAAACGTCACGACAACGTTCTTGGCCCTGTCGGTCTCCGATGCTCCAGACGACGTCATCGCCGTCATACGAGCGGGCGCTCGCGGCTATGTCACCAAGTCGATCAAGGGCCCCGAACTGATCGACGCCGTGCGACGAGTCGCCGAGGGTGATGCCGTCTTTTCCCCACGGCTTGCCGGATTCGTGATCGATGCGTTCTCCTCCGAGGTTCCCGAACCCGCCGACCCCGAACTCGATCGCCTCTCACCGCGAGAACAAGAAGTGATGCGCCTCCTGGCCCGGGGCTACGCCTACAAAGAAATCGCCCGCAGGCTGTCGATCTCGATCAAGACCGTCGAAACCCACGCCTCGGCCGTGCTCCGCAAACTTCAGTTGTCGTCACGCCACGAGCTCACCAGCTGGGCAGCCCGCCGTCGCATGCTCTGACATTGCACCTGCTCTGACATTGCACCTGCTTCGTCGGTGGGGCTTCGCCCATCGGGCTTGCCTGCTCGGCGCACGTGAGGCTGGTGGGGAATCAATCACACAGAGTGAATATTCAGGGACTGGTGTGGCGTTGCGTGGGCGAAATGACGCTTTGAGTGGTTGAAGCTCACGGAAAGAACAAGATTTCTGCCAATCCCACCTCTTTCGCGTTGACTGGCGACGAAAATTTCCAGTAGGTTGATTTGCCTACCACCTCGGTGGTGGCTCGGCATATGAGAGTGTGCCGGGGTCCTTGGCGGGACTCCGTAAGAAGCGAAAGGTATGCATGACCAGCTCGATCGCACCTCTGGCTGAGCAACCCGAAACCGTCGAACCCCGCAACGCCACTGGCCCTGCAACATCTCGCACGAGCGGCCCCGCCCGAGGGATCGCCGTTGGAGCAGTGTTGAGCGCCCCGATGTGGATCGGCATCGTGTACCTGCTTCGCTTGCTCAGCCAGTCCTTCTGAACGCCACCGTTCCGACCCGCGTTCAGAACGGTGACGGACGTCCTTCATCGGGGTAAGGGAACCAGCGCAGCGACTCGAAGTCGGCCGTGGTCGTTGGCATCCCCTGCGTTGGCCTGGGCTGGCAACGGGCGTTGTCGAGTTCGGCTCGAGCGCTCGCTGCGTAGAGCGAGAGGTCGAGATCGGGCAGGTGGCGTCGGCGATCCGGATAGGTCATGGCGCCGGTGCCGTAGTCGATCTCGCGGAGCGACATGATGGGCGACAGCTGGTCGGCATCGCGGTGACGCCACAACCCGGTGTCGGGAGCGAAGGTGTAGCAGCCAAGCAGCGACGCCCCCTCGGTCGCAACCAGGCGAACCGCTTCGATGAGGTAGTCGAAGGTCTCCTCGTCGATGAAGTAGTTGAAGTTCACCCTGACCCACCCGGGTTTGATGCCTTCGCAGCCACCCGTGATCTCTCGTTCGAACGCAAGTGAGCGGCCGATGTCGATGCCAAGGAGGCGGTGTCCGTAAGGCCCGGCACACGAACAGCCGCCGCGGGCTTGGATACCGAACAGATCGTTGAGGACCGCAACCACGAAGTTGTGGTGGAGGTATTGCTCGCCGAACTTGATCACGAACGAAACGATCGAGAGCCGCTCGGCGTCGTGACTGCCGAGAATCTCGATATTGGGTGTGGCGTCCCAGGCGCTGATGGCCCGACTGACGAACGATTCCTCGCGGCGGCGGATTTCATCGACTCCCACCGCTGCCTTGAGCTGGAACACGAGCCCGGCGCGAATGGACTCGACGATGGCCGGGGTTCCCCCTTCTTCTCGGTGGCTGATGTCGCTCAGGTAATCGTGCTTCTCGGGATTGACATAGGCCACCGTGCCGCCGCCAGGCACGACCGGTACTCGATTGTCGAAGAGGGATCGCTTGGCGATGAGGATGCCCGGTGTCCCTGGTCCGCCGATGAGCTTGTGGGCGGAGAGGAACACCGCGTCGTAGCCGGTGGCCGAGTCGGCCGGGCCCATGTCGATGTCGACGTAGGGGGCTGCTGCGGCGAAATCCCAGAAGGCCAGCGCCCCATGTTCGTGCAGCGTGGCCGATACCGCTGCAGTGTCGGTGATGATGCCGGTGACGTTCGAAGCGGCCGAAAACGATCCGATCTTGATCGGGCGGTCGGCGTAGCGTTCGAGTTCGTTGCTGAGGTGGACGAGGTCGACATGGCCGTCCGCGGACTCGGCGATCGTCACCACATCGGCAATCGACTCACGCCATGGAACCTCGTTCGAGTGATGCTCGAACGGGCCGATGAAGACGACCGGTCGCTGATCGGCAGGGATCGAATCGGTGACATGCCAGCGGTCATCGAAGTTCGACGGCACCCGCAATCCGAGGACGCCGATCAACTTGTCGATGGCATAGGTCGAGCCGCTGCCACAGAACAACACCACGTGGTCCTGAGTGGCGCCGGTGCACTCAGCGATGATCGCCCGTGCTTCCTCGCGGTAGCGCGAGGTTTGGAGCCCGGTACCCGACGACTCGGTGTGGGTGTTGGCGTAGAGGGGAAGTACGGCCGAGCGGATGTAGTCCTCGATGAACTGGAGCGAACGGCCCGACGCGGTGTAGTCCGCATACACGACCGGTCGCAGCCCGAATGGACCCTCGACGACATCGTTGCCTCCGATCACTGATCCCCGAATGGTCTCGATCAGCGTCTGGAGCTGTTGTGATGTCATCGGGCCACGATACCGCTCGGCACTTGGCGGTCTTCGGGGTGCTGCTCTAGGTTCAGCGCCGTGTTCGTTCCCCGTGTGAGTCTGCCTGAGCATCTACCCGCCCTCGACGCCCAGTGGTACGTCATCGACCAGCGCCAACAGGTGCTCGTTGTCGACGGTGCCATTCCCGTCGCCTCCGAGTCGCCAGCGTCAGGGTCGACGCATCTCCTCGGACTCGACAACGGCGTGCCCGTGTACGTCGTCGCCGGAGGAAAGTACCCCGACATCCACGAGGACTACGCCGAGTCCGCCAGCTGGGTGAATCTGCGATCGCTCTTCGGCGCCATCCCCGACGAGCAGTGGGCGATGGCCGGCCGGGCCGCGCAGGTGTTGACCTGGGAGCGCGACCATCAGTTCTGTGGTCGATGTGGGACCAAGAACGAACCGCACCCGATCGACCGGGCCCAGCAGTGCCCGAAGTGTGAGATGCAGGCCTACCCCCGGCTCACTCCAGCGGTGATCATGCTGGTCGAACGCGACGACGGCAAGGCACTGTTGGCTTGGGGCGCCAGGTTCCCCGGACGGTTCTTCAGCGCACTGGCCGGATTCGTCGAACCGGGTGAGAGCCTCGAAGAGTGCGTTGCCCGAGAGGTACGCGAAGAAGTCGGTATCGAAGTGAGCGACATCAGCTACTTCGGCAGCCAGCCGTGGCCGTTCCCTCACTCGGTGATGATCGGGTTCACTGCCCGCTACGCCGGTGGCGACCTCGTCATCCAGGAAGAAGAGATCGTCGAGGCTGGGTGGTACTCGCCCGACGAGCTGCCGCCAGCGCCTCGCGGTGGACTCTCGATTGCCGGCTGGCTGATCGAGGATTGGATCAACCGCACCACGAGCAGCTGAACCTGCGCGGCGTTCTCGAGCGCTCAGTGGTCGATGCAGCTCAGTGCTCGATGCAGCTCAGTGCTCGATGCAGCTCAGTCGTCCTTCAAGGCGACGGCGTTTGGCGTCACGTTCAACTTCGGCTCGTACTCGACCGAGGCTCGTTCGATCTGGGCGTTGCCCTGAGAGGACCGAAGCTCGGCCCGACAGGTGGAACAGGGACCGTAGAACCGCTCGGTCACCTCGGATTGGCAACGTGGACACACCACCGTGAGGTCGGCGGGCACGCTCGCAAAATCAGCCGTTGCGCCGGCCAGTGAGAATTGGTCGTCGTTCACGTTGTTGGGAGCCACCGCTTCATCGTAGGGGTCCTGGTGGCCTCCGGCGGTTCGTTGTTTGGTTGGTCGAGCGGTGAGACGCGGCTCACTGCTAGCGTCTCCGTCGGTTCGTCCCTCTCCAGAATGGAATGCCATGGCTTCGGTTGTCCTGAAAGACGTGAACAAGGTGTACCCGAACGGCTACCACGCGATTCACGACCTCAACCTCGAGATCGCCGATGGCGAATTCTTGGTTCTGGTGGGTCCATCGGGTTGTGGCAAGTCGACCGCCTTGCGCATGGTCGCCGGGCTCGAAGACATCTCGGGCGGTGAGATGTTCATCGGCGATCGGATGGTCAACGACGTTCACCCCAAAGATCGCGACATCGCGATGGTGTTCCAGAACTACGCGCTGTACCCGCACATGACCGTGGCCGAGAACATCGGCTTCGCCCTCAAGTTGGCGAAGCTGCCGAAGGCCGAGATCGAGGAGCGGGTCAACAAGGCAGCAGCGATTCTCGATCTGACCGAAAACCTCGATCGCAAGCCGGGGCAGTTGTCTGGTGGTCAACGTCAGCGTGTCGCCATGGGGCGTGCCATCGTGCGTCAGCCAAAGGCGTTCCTCATGGACGAGCCGCTGTCGAACCTCGATGCGAAGTTGCGAGTGCAGATGCGGGCAGAGATCGCCGGGCTCCAACGTGATCTTGGTGTCACGACGCTCTATGTCACCCACGATCAGGTCGAGGCCATGACCATGGGCGATCGGGTGTGTGTGCTGAAGCGTGGCTTCCTCCAACAGGTCGACACCCCACAGAATCTCTACGACTCACCGGACAACGTGTTCGTCGCCGGCTTCATCGGCTCGCCGTCGATGAACATCATGGTCTCCACCCTCGGCGGAACGGCCGAGGCGCCAACAGTCACCGTTGGTGACCAGATCCTGTCAGTCCCGCCCGAGGTCGTTTCGGCTCGTCCGGCCATCGCGGCATCGATCGGGAAAGAGGTCGTGATCGGCATCCGCCCCGAAGACCTGGAAGACGTCACGTTGCTGCCCGAGACGCCCGCTGATCGGCGACTCAAGACCAAGACGATCCTCTTGGAATCCCTCGGGTCCGAAGTCATCGTCCACTTCCCGTTGGGAGCGGAGCCATTCAGCATCATGGATGCCGAGTTCGAGGGTGAAGACGCCATCGAAAAGCAACGTGATGCCTCAGGCCAGGCCATCTACACCGGCCGATTCAGTCCTCGTTCGCTCGCCCGTATGGGCGAAGAACTCGAAATGGCAGTCGACACCAGCCGGCTGCACTTCTTCGACAAGGCCACCGGTCTCGCGCTGCGTGATTGAGCGCGTGCGTGTTCGAGCGCGTGCGTGATCGAGCGCGTGCGTGACAGGTCTGTACGACGGAACGCCTGGGCGCGGCTAGGTTTGGCGAATGCTCCGACTTCGCCAAGTGGCCCTCGTGGCCAACGATCTGCAAACCACTGAAGCCGAACTCGGCGATGCTCTGGGACTCGAACGATGTTTTCGAGATCCAGGCGTCGCCGAGTTCGGTTTGCACAACGCGCTGTTCCCCATCGGTGATCGCTTTCTCGAAATCGTGTCACCAACAAGGTCGGGTACCACTGCCGGTCGCCAGCTCGAGCGGCGGAACGGTGATGGCGGCTACATGGTGATCCTCCAGACCGATGATCTCGGTCCCTTCCGTGAGCGTTTCGACGATCTCGGTGTCCGCATCGTCCATGAGGCGGTGGCCACGGGCATCGTTGGTCTGCACCTGCATCCCAGCGATCTGGGCTCGGCGATCGTGTCGATCGACCGAGCCGATGATCCCGCTGAATGGCCGTGGGCCGGACCGGTGTGGCGAGACTTCCAGCGCGACGCAGTGACGAGCGACCTCGTTGGGGTCGAGCTCCAAGCCGACGATCCAGCCGCCACTGCGCAGCGGTGGGCCGCGGCGCTTGGTCGATCGATCACCACGAGCGGTGACGGCGCCGTCGTCATCGAACTCGACGACGCAACGCTTCGCTTCGTCGCCGATACCGATGGTCGCGGTCCTGGTGTGAGCGCGATCGACGTCGTTGCTGCCGATCGTTCCCAGGCGGGAACGATCATCGAGCGGGTCGGAACCCGGATCAATTTTGTCTGATCGCCCACGCAGAGTGCGACCCGACGCCGCAGCGAAGTAGTTTGTCGGCAGAAAGGTGGCGAGCATGGCGTGGCTCATTGGTGTAGGCGTACTCGGTCTGGTGCTCGGCTGGCTCATTCGCGGGCGATCGTCGCCAAGTCAGCATGACCTTGCCGACTACGAGGCTCGGGCGCAGCGAGCGGAGCGGCGATTGCGTTCGGTGGTGGTCGAGCGTGATGCCGAGCACGCCAGCGTGGCGACCTTGCGTGCAGCGTTGCGCTCTGAACGCCAACTCCTCGACGGGGTAGCGAACCAGTCCGGCGTCGAACCCGAGTCGTTCCGCAAGACCATCGCGAGGGAATACCTTGGCCGCGAACTGGTGGTCTCGCCGGCGAGCCTGGTCGATTTCGATTTCGGCACCAACACCGCCGCCGAAGCCGAAGTCGTATCACTCCAGCGTCTCTTGCGAGCGAAGGACGCTCAGCTCAGCGAGGCAAGAGAACAGATCCACCGAATCCGAGCCGACGTCGAGTCGCTCGCCCTCGCAGGACCGGCGGCCCGCCATCAACGCACGATCGTTGCCGAGGATCCCACCGGCGAGAGCAACACTGCCAGCGCCACCGGTGACGTGATCACCAGTGACGCCATCGCCGGTGGCACTGGCAGCAGCTCCGAAGCGACCATCGACGTGCGTGGTGAACGGGCGGTCATCGACCTGTGCGAGCCATCGATTGCTTCTGTCGACCAGACTCAGCGGCCGAGTGCTCGTCGTCCCGATCGGCTCGAAGTGGCAATCGACGCAACAAAAGAGCCAGCTGCGGTTTCGCCAGACCATGTGCGCTTCCTCGAGAGTCGCGCCGCGACGGCCCGCATGCTCGAAGAGGAGGTCGCATCGCTTCGAGCCCGGTTGGCCGACACTGCGGTGGCAAGTGACGACATCAGAAGTCGGATCGAGTACCGCCGAAGCCTCGATACCCAACTCGGCGAGATCGTCAGCCAGCTCGATGCTCTGCACCAGCGTGCCCTGGCCGAGAAGCCAGCACTGGTGCCAGAGGAAGGTTCTGACGCCGTACTCTGAGCCAATGGTTGAGGAAACAGCGCGTGAGGAAACAGCACGTGAGGAAACAGCGCGTGAGAAAACAGCGCGTGAGAAAACAGCGCGTGAGAACCAACAACGCCAGTCGGTAACCATCGTTCCGCTGTTGAGCCCACCCAGTCTGGTCGCTCGCATCCCGGGATCCAAGAGCCACACCAATCGTGCGCTCGTCTGCGCTGCTCTGGCCTCGGGCACCTCGGTCCTTCGCGGTGCGCTCTTCGCCGATGACACCGAGGCGATGGTCGAGTCACTGCGGACACTGCGAATCGGGGTCGAGGTCGACGAGGCCGCCCACACCATGACGGTGGTCGGTTGTTCGGGGGCATTGCCCCGGGCCGCGTCGGTGATCAACGTTCGCCAGTCCGGCACCACCGGTCGATTCCTCCTCCCCATGCTCGCCTTCGGGGAGGGCGCAACGATCATCGATGGGCATGCCCAGCTGCGAGCGCGTCCCTTTGGGGAGCTCACCACGGCGCTGGCGGCGGTCGGCGTTCGCACCGAGGGGTCGACCCTTCCCATCACGGTGATGGGCGGCGGCTGGCAGGGGGGTCGGGTCGATGTTGGCGGCTCGGTCTCGAGCCAGTTCCTCTCCGGTCTCCTCCTGTCGGCGCCCTGCGCTGGTGGAACAACGATCATCGCGGTCGAGGGCGAACTGGTTTCTGCCCCCTATATCGACCTCACGATCGACACGATGCGCCGCTTTGGGGCGGAGATCACCACCGACGCGCACCGCTCGTTCGCAGTCGCAGCCACCGGGTACCGCGCAACAACGATCGATCTCGAACCCGACGCCTCTGCGGCGTCGTACTTCTTCGCCGCAGCTGCCATCACCGGTGGCGCCGTGAGAGTCGAAGGTCTTGGAACCGACTCCATCCAGGGCGACCTCGAGTTCGTCGCGGTGCTCGCCGCCATGGGAGCCGATCTCAGGCAGGGGCCGAACTGGACCGAGGTCCGCGGAACTGGCGAGCTCCATGGGGTCACCGTCGACATGGCCGACTACTCCGATACCGCACAAACCCTTGCGGTCGTTGCCACCTTCGCCGACTCGCCAACGACCATCACCGGTATCGACTTCATCCGGCGCAAGGAGACCGATCGAGTCGCCGCCGTCGTCAACGAGATGCACCGACGGGGGATCCGAGCAACCGAAGACACCGATGGCATGACCATCTACCCCGGCACTCCTACCCCCGGCACGGTGCAAACCTACGACGATCACCGAATGGCCATGAGCTTCGCCCTGCTCGGTTTGGTGCACCCCGGGATCGCCATCGCCGACCCGGGCTGTGTCGCCAAGACCTTCCCCCATTTCTTTCGCGAGCTCGAACGTCTTCGTCACGTGAGCCCATTGAGTCCCGACCAGGCCGACCGATAGTCTCGCCCCATGTTCGCAGCGATACTTCATGGCCCCCGATCGGTGGAAGTGGTGTCGCTTCCCGAGCCCGAGGCGGTGCCCGGCAGCGTGGTCATCGAGATCGACCGTTGCGGTATCGGTGGCTCTGATCTCGAGGCCTGGCTGACGGGCGAACTACCCGGTCCGGCATGGTTCGGGCACGAATGGGTGGGTCGGGTCGTCGCCATCGGCGACGGCGTGACCGATCGCTTTCTTGGCGAGCGGGTCCTCGGAGCGGTACCCCCACCGTGCGGCCGCTGTCGTCCCTGTCGGGCAGGTTTGGCCGACCATTGCGATCTCGTCCTCGAGATGATCGTTGGGGTTGATCCGTTGTCGAGTGGTCACGGCGCATTCGCCGAACGTTTGCGGGTCGATGCCCGGCGAGTGTTTCGAGCACCGGAATCGCTCGACGACGCAACAGTGTCGCTGGCCGAGCCGGCAGCGGTTGCCGCTCATGCGGTTGGTCGCCATCCGGTCCGGCTGGGCGACCTCGCCGTCGTGATCGGCGCCGGCACCATTGGCCTGCTCGTTGCCGAGATCGTGAGGGCTTCGGGCGCCGGCGGCGTGGTGGTCATCGAACCCGATGCTGCACGCCGAGAGGTTGCCTGCGACCTTGGGGCCGATGCGGCCTTCGCTCCGGGCGAGGGTGCCCTTCGCTGGCTCGAGGACCGTAGTCACGGCCTTGGCGCCGACCTCGTGTACGACTGTGTGAGTAGTGGGGCCGCCTTGGCATCGACCGTCGACCTGGTCCGGCGCGGCGGCGGCATCGTCGTCGTTGGTGTCGGCAAGGGCAGTTCCTTCCCATGGACCAACAAGACCCACGAACGCGAGCTCACGGTGCGGGCGTCGCTTGGGTACAACATCGGCGACGTTCGCCGTGTGCTCGACCTCATGGCTGATGAT
>JBBQUN010000156.1:0-10975 GCA_038212405.1 Acidimicrobiales bacterium
CAGCACGAGGCCTTTGCCGGCGGGCAGAGCCCAATGATCGATCGCACGTTCACGCTCGAGCATCGGGTGTGGCGGGAAATCGTCGCCGAAGCTTGGCGGGCCTATCCGCTCGAGGCGTGTGGCGTCGTACTGGCGCTGGACGCCGATTCGCCGATCGAGCAGTTCATTGCGATTCGCAACGCTGCTGACTCCAGCCGAGTCTTCACGCTCGACCCTCTCGAGTTCGACAAAGCCGATCGCGCCGCAGAAAAGGCTGGGCTGCAGATCGTTGGTGTGGTGCATTCGCACACCCACACCGTGGCCTATCCCTCGCCAACCGATCAGCGCGAGATGGCCAACCCGATGATCCCGGCAACGTGGCACTGGGCCATTGTGAGCCTGGGTTGGGGCTACCCGGAACTACGCAGTTTCAGCGTCTGGAAAAACTCGCCCCTCGGAATAGGTGAAGAACTGGTGGTGTTGGCACAATAGAATCCCGATAAGCCCAGTCGGCTTTATCAACATTCGATTTGTAGTCACTGCCATCAACACCCCGAGGTTTCCCGTCGTGTCGACCATCTCTGTTCGTCTCCCCACCGTCCTTCGCCCGCAGGCCAATGGCCAGTCCGAAGTCACGGTGTCTGGCGACACCGTTGGCGACGTGCTCAGCGCTCTCATCGCCGATTTCCCGGGGCTCGAGAACAACCTGCTCGATGGCGATGGCAAGGTTCGAAAGTTCGTCAACGTCTACGTCAACGACGAAGACATCCGATTCCTCGACAAGCTCGACACTTCGGTCGCTGAAGGTGACGAAGTCGCCATCGTGCCCGCTGTCGCCGGAGGCTGAGATCATGACTGTCTATTCATCAGTACTCGATCTGATTGGCAACACGCCCATCATCGACGTCTCGCAACTGAGTCCGAACCCCAAAGTGCGAATCCTCGCCAAGCTCGAGGGTCAGAACCCGGGCGGCTCGGTCAAAGATCGAATCGCGCTCGCCATGGTCAATGCCGCTGAAGAAGCGGGCGATCTGGTGCCAGGGAAGACCATCATCGAACCGTCGTCGGGCAACACCGGTATCGCCTTGGCCATGATCAGCCGCATCCGTGGCTATCACCTCAAGATCGTGTTGCCAGAGAACGTCACCCCCGAGCGGCGCCAGGTCCTCGAGGCGTACGGCGCCGAGATCATTCCGTCGCCCGGTGGCGAAGGATCCAATGGCGCGGTGCGCTACGCCCAGGAACTATCGGAGCGCAATCCCGAGTGGGTGTTCCTCTACCAGTACGGCAACGAGGCGAATCCCACTGCTCACTACGACACCACCGGGCCCGAAATTCTCGCCGATGTACCCGAGATCACGCACTTCGTTGCCGGACTCGGAACCAGCGGCACGCTGATGGGTGTCGGCACCTACCTCAAAGAGCACAAGCCCGAGGTCAAGATCTACGCGGTCGAGCCGCCAAGCGGGGAGCGGGTCGAAGGGCTTCGCAGTCTTGACGATGGTTACGTGCCGCCGGTCTTCGAGAAGTGGGGTGGCATGGAGTTGCTGGACGGCAAGCGCATCGTGCGCCCCGCCGACTCCATCGAGTACACCCGCAAGCTGGTCACCGAGTGCGGCATCTTTGCCGGCCTGTCATCAGGTGCTGCCTTGGCCGGTGCGGTCAAGTTGGCGGAGCGGCTCGACGAAGACGCGACGATCGTCTTCATCGTGTGCGACGGGGCATGGAAGTACCTCTCGACCGGGGCGTACTCGGCACCACTCGACGACGTGGTTGCCACGCTCGACGACGTCATCTACTTCTAGACCGGCGGTCGGCGCCCTCCGGCGTCGACACAATCGAAAACCCAACAACGCCCCGGGACGCTGTGCTCCCGGGGCGTTGTTTGCTTTGTCGCCGGGGTTTGGCTGATCAGTGTTGGTCGATCAGTATTTGCTGATCAGTCGTCGATTTCGATGTCGTCGACGACGGAGTCTTCGGCGTCGATGGTCTGCTCGAAGTCTTCGTTGAAGGAGTCTTCGTTGTCGAAGCTGTCTTCGATCGAGTTGTCCTCGTTCAAAGAGTCGTCGATGGTGGTGTCGACTTCGACGTCGAGATCGGTGTCGGTGTTGAGCGAATCGTTGATCGAGTTGTCGGTCACGGTGGTCTCTTCGAAGCTCTTGTCGTTGAACGAGTCGTTGATCGAGTTGTCGATGTCGGTGTCGTTGTCCTGGATGGCGTTGCTGCCACCACCGAACGCCAACTGGGTGTCGCCTCCACCGCCACCGATCTCGGCATCCTCGGCATTGACGACGTCGCCTGAACCGAACCCGGCGGTGACGTCATCAGACCCCTGGATGGTCTGGTTGTTGTTGCCGATCACGGCGTCACCATCGACATCGATATCAGAATCGACATTGCCATCACCGATCGTGTTTCCACCACCATCGATGTTGTTGACCGTGTTCCCGTCACCAACCACCGCACCGTTCGCATCGCCATCAGCGATGATCCCGGAGTTGGTACCGGTGTTCACCACACCGTTGTTCGCCCCATCGAACGCCACCGCACCATCTCCGGTCGCAAGATTGGAATCGGTGATGTCATCACCAGCAGCAACCGCTGCGTCACCGGTGGCAACGCCGGTCTGGTCATCGCCAGCAGCAGCAGAGTTGGCTCCTTGGGCGCTGACGTTGGTGGAGTCGTCGGTGATTTCGAGGTCACCATGCACCTCACCGTCGACATCGACGTTGAAATGGCGGGAGTTGTCAGCAATGTTCTCGGTGATGTACTCGTTGGTCTGGTAGATCTCGCTGACGTATTGGTTGATGGTTTGCTCGACCGTTTCCATCGTCGGAGCAGAACCACCACCGCCGCTACCGCCGCCGGACATGACCGGGGCAGCCGACGCGCCACCAGGAGCCGAAGCACCAGCAGGAGCCGCAACCGGCATCGGAGCCGGCATCTCGATCAACGTCTGGGTGACCTGCGGGCTGAAGTTCAACTCGTTGGCAACCCCGGTGACCGTGTCGCCCAGATTGACCTCGGAGAGGTCGTAATCGTTGACCCCATGATCAACGAGATAGCCGTGCGGGTCCTCCGAATAGGTCAACGCTTCGGTCTCGCTACCGAGAACCTTGCGCATGATCGACTCGAGGACATCATTGATTTCTGACATTTCGGTTTCCCTCCGGTACGTGTGGTTTTGTCTGGCGTTTCTCAGCCGTGCTTCGTTGAAACCCACACTACGTGGACCCGAAACACCCCAAATCGGGGAACCCCCCCGATCAGAAACGAAACATTAGGGGATGCTCGGGCGGCAGTCCCTGGCAGTGAGAAAATCCTTCTGGAACAGCGAGAACAGCGTCGGTCGCTTTCACGACCTTGGGTGGCGTCGGCCCGCCAAAACGAAGAACGGCCGAACCGTTGCCGGTCCGGCCGTTCGACGTGGTATCGGTCATCACCCCGAAGTTGTTGGGCCCCCGCAAGGGCCCGAGTCCTGGTTCGGCCGCCGGTCAATGGGCAACGCTGCCGCCTGTTCCAACGGCCGAACTCAACGAGGATGACTGTACGTGCGGTAGGCGTCACACTTCCACTGAACGGGACGAATTGCTCACGAGGAGTGAGGTGCGGTGCGCTCTGCCGCTCGTCTCGCCATGAACACCGAAGAGGAGTGGCAAAGCTGCGTATCCGTTCGATCGATCGATGGGGCCGATATTCTTCGCTGCCGTGAGCGACCGACCGATTGGAATGTTCGATTCCGGCTTCGGTGGGTTGACCGTGGCCCGAGCAGTCATCGATCTGCTCCCCGCCGAAGATCTGGTCTATCTCGGCGACACCGGACGCTATCCCTATGGGTCCAAGCCGAGTGACGATGTTCGGGCCTATTCCCTCGAGATCGGCCGCCATCTGGTCGAGACCTATGACATCAAGATGCTCGTGATCGCCTGCAATACCGCAACGGCGGCGGCGCTCACCGTGTTGCAGGACCATCTGCCGGTCCCGGTCGTCGGTGTCATCGAAGCCGGCGTGCGAGCGGTGCTCCAAACAACAGAGCGTCGTCGGGTTGCGGTGATCGGCACGGTCGGCACGATCGACTCTGGTGCCTACGACGATGCCGTTGGCAAGGTCGATCCATTGGTCGATCTGATCACCTGCGCCTGCCCGGGCTTCGTGGAGTTCGTCGAACGCGGTATCACCACTGGACCCCAGATCAAGATCCTGGCCGAGCGGATGCTCGCCCCTGTCGTGGCTGCCGACGTCGACGCGCTGCTGCTCGGCTGCACGCACTACCCCTATCTCGCCCGAGTGATCGCCGAAGTGATGGGTCCCCAGGTGGTGCTGGTGTCGTCGGCTGACGAAACGGCCTTTGCGTTGGCCGATCTACTGCACGACTCGGGGCTCGAACATCCCGACCACGCACGAGTTGGCGTACACACCTTCATCTCTTCTGGCGATGTGCGCGCGTTCACCGCGATCGGAAGCAGACTGCTTGGGCCAGAACTCGTAAATGCCGAACGATGGGAACCATGTGACTGATCAATCCGCCAGCACGCAATCTGCCGCCAATCAATCGACGCCAGCCGGACATCGGCCCGATGGCCGCACCGCGGCCGAACTGCGGCCGGTCAGCTTCGAGCGGGACTTCACCGACATGGCGGGCGGATCGGTGCTGGTGAAGTTCGGCCGTACCCACGTGCTCTGCACCGCGTCAATCGATGACGACGTTCCACGCTGGATGCGGGGCAGCGGCAAGGGCTGGGTGACTGCCGAATACAACATGCTGCCTGGTTCGAGCCCAGAGCGCATCCGTCGCCGCGTCAGCGGACGAGATCAAGAGATCCAGCGCCTCATCGGCCGCAGCCTGCGCGCCGTGTGCGACATGAAGCTTCTCGGCGAGCGTTCCATCACCGTCGACTGTGATGTGCTCCAAGCCGACGGCGGGACCCGCACCGCAGCCATCACCGGCGGCTTCATCGCCCTCCACGACGCCATCACCCGCCTCGGCCTCAAGACCCACCCACTCACCGAGTATTGCGCTGCGGTGAGTGTTGGCATCATCGACGGCGAGGCGCGCCTCGACCTGCCGTACATCGAAGACTCGACCGCCGAGGTCGACATGAACGTGGTCATGAACGGCGCAGGCTCGTTCATCGAGGTGCAGGGCACCGCCGAAGGTGCGGTGTTCGCCCGCGACGAACTCAACACCATGCTCGATCTTGCCACTGCTGGTATTGCCGAGCTGATCGAGCTCCAGAAGGCCGTGGTGAGCACGCCGCCGGCGAGCCGCCCGGCTCGGTCGTGATGGCTGACAAGCCCCGTTTGGTGATCGCGTCGGCCAATCCCGACAAGGTGAAGGATCTCATCGAGCTGCTCGGTGATCGGTATGAGGTCCTGCCTCGCCCTGCCGATGCTCCCCAGACGATCGAAGACGCCGACTCGCTCGAGGGCAATGCCATCAAGAAGGCATCGGAGATCGCGAACTTCACCGGGGCCGACGCGATCGCCGACGACACCGGTCTCTTCGTCGACGCGCTCGACGGTCGGCCCGGTGTGTACAGCGCTCGCTATGCCGGTGAGAACGCCACCTATGAGGAGAACGTCGCCAAGTTGCTTGGCGAACTCGACGGGGTCGAAGATCGTCGAGCGGAGTTTCGCACCGTCGTTGCCTTGATTCGACCTGACGGCACTGGTGTCACTGGCGAGGGTTCGGTCTTGGGACGCATCATCGAGCGAGGTCGTGGCTCGAATGGCTTTGGCTATGACCCGGTGTTCGAACCAGATGAGAGCGACGGGCTCACCTTTGCCGAGATGTCGAGCGAAGACAAGCACGAGCTGAGCCATCGTGGCCGAGCGATGAACAGCCTGCGCATGGCGCTCGACCACCTTCGCTGAGCGATTGGTCAGCGGGCCCTGCCGGTGAGTTCTCCTCGGCTGCTCGGCACGAAGCCGGCGTCCGTCTCGCTGTTGATCGCGGTCAACGTGTCGGCATCGAGGGCGCTGATCACCAGGTCGCCGCCACTCAGTGCTTCGGCGATCCGCCTCGGCGCCAGACGATCATCGAGCAGTGCCGCCAGTCCGTCGATGAGTCCAGCGGGGATGCCTTTTGCCACGAGTGTGAGCTCGAGCTCGGTTGGGCAGCCGGGCTCGAGTTCGAACCGGAGGGTTGCAACGACCGGATCGACAGGCCGGGCTGGCGACTGCGGCTGGGTTGATCGAGGCTGGGTCGATCGGGGCTGGGTCGATTGGGGCTGGGTTGATCGAGACAGCGCGACGGCGCTGGTGTTGATCCCGGCGAGCCAACAGATCGACTCGGCGAACTCTTCGATATCGGCCAGCGTGAGTTCGGACCAGGTCGGGATGAACACCAAGTTGGTGAGCGGATCCACGGTGCCGGCCAACGATCTGATCACCTCGTCGAACCCGATCGGGTCGGTGGGATCATCGGGCCCGTTGCTGCGGACGTGGTCATAGACCTCGGTCACGTCGAACTCGTCGGCGAAGAGGACGCCGTGACGGATCAGCGAAGCAAGGATGCTGTCGGTCTGACGCCGATGCGTTTCGGACATCGGAGCCGTCGCGCTCGACTGCTGCGTTGTCTCGTCGGGTTTGGCCGTCGAGCGGCGGAACGAACGTTGGAACACGCTGGTGATCAGCCCCAGCGTCCGGTTCGCATGGTCGAGTTCCAGGTCTCGACGATCGTGGCGTCGACCACGCAGACGACCTCCATGCCGCTGATGGCAGTGCCGCCGAACATCGGGTGGAAACACCACGTGACGAATTCGACCGCTTGCATGGCGCCGACTCTAGTCCGAGCGCTGAGCGGCGGCGGTCGCTACCGCTGCGCCGCCGCATCTCCGGTATGTCGGTGCCCTACACGGCACGCCGATAGAGGAGTTGGGGGAAATCAGCGGCGCCAAGACACTGGTGCGGACGGGGGGACTCGAACCCCCACACCTTTCGGCGCCAGGACCTAAACCTGGTGCGTCTGCCAATTCCGCCACGTCCGCGTGGTTCGTCAGAGTCAAGCCCCTGAGGTGACGCTGAGCAAGATAGCGCGCGCCGGATGCTTGCCCCTCGCACGTGCCGCTTGCACGTCGTCTGGCACTCGACCCTCGAACCCGAACCGTGCGCCCCAAACGTGCACGCAATTCGTGTGTTCAACCGTGCACACGAACCGTGCGAACGGGCACTCGGTGCTCAATGACCACCGAACCTCTGGGGCAGCCAGGCCGAACGGTTTGCCGTTAGCCTGCACCCCATGACACAGCCCGCGATGACTCCCAATCTCGTTCCTGGCACTCCCGTTGCCGCTTCTTCCGGCGGAGGCTTCGGGTTCGACATCTACCAGGAGCTGCTGAAAGAGCGCATCGTGTTCCTCGGCCAGCAGGTCGACGACACGATCGCCAACTCGATCGCCGCCCAGATGCTCTACCTGGCAGGCCAGGATCCCGACAAAGACATCTGGCTCTACATCAACTCCCCCGGTGGCTCGGTCACCGCAGGCATGGCGATCTACGACACCATGCAGTTCGTGAAGCCCGAGATCGCCACCGTGTGTCTCGGTATGGGCGCCTCCATGGGTCAGTTCCTTCTCACCGCCGGGGCCGCTGGCAAGCGCTACGCACTACCTCACGCCCGCATCCTCATGCACCAGCCGAGCGCCGGCGTTCAAGGCCAGGCATCCGACATCGCAATCCAGGCCGAGAACCTGATCAAGATCAAGCACCAAATGGCCGAACTCATCGCCAGCCACTCCGGCCAGACCGTCGAGCGGATCACCGCCGACTCCGATCGAGACAAGTGGTTCACCGCTGAGGAGGCACGTGACTACGGTCTGCTCGATCGAGTCATCACTCGTACCGGCGAACTCAGCGCTTGATCGAAAACCTCTGAACATGCTCTCCTCCGGCCCTCGTGGCCGGCCGAGGCGCGTCGATGAGCGTGGCGCTCAATCGGCGAGGCGGTGGTCCCACGCGACTGAGGCAAGCTCCCGAAGCTCATCGACCCCCGCCTTGAGCCCGCCAGGGTGCTTGAACAGTGCCGAGCCGCTGATCAAGGCATTGGCGCCGCTACCGGCAGCTCCGGACACCGTCGAGGCACTGATGCCCCCGTCGACCTCGAGGTCGATCCAATGATCGGCGGTGTCGAGCAACTTCCGGGTGGCGTCGACTTTGGGTTCCATGGTCGAGAGGTACGCTTGGCCGCCGAAACCAGGGTTGACGGTCATGATCAGCACCATGTCGAGGAGATCGAGCACGTTCTCGATCGTCGAGATCGGTGTGTGAGGATTGAGGGCGACGGCAGGTTTCGCTCCCAACGAAGCAATGTTGGCCAGCGTTCGATGCAGATGCCGACAGGCTTCGGCGTGCACGATGATGATGTCACAGCCGGCGTCGATGAAGTCAGGGATCAAGACATCGGGGTCCTCGATCATCAGATGCGCCTCGTAGGGCACGGTGGATGCGGGTCGGCACGCCTTGATCACGTCGGCGCCAAAGGTCAGGTTTGGAACGAACTGGCCGTCCATGACGTCCCACTGGATACGGTCGACCCCGGCATCGGTCAACGCCTCACACGCTTCTCCCAGCTTGGAGAAGTCAGCGGGCAACACTGATGGCGTGATGTAGAGATCAGGACGAGACGACATTGCTTCCTTCGAAGTTGCTTCTATGAACATGGTTTTCAGCGAGCGAGTTTTCAGCGAGCGAGTTTTCAGCGAGTGGGTTTCGCAGCGAGGTGCAGCGTGCGTGCGGCACCGTTGTACCAACGGCGCACCATCGTGGCCGGATTCACACCAAGTTGCCACCTCGGCCACGAGAGCGATGGCGAAGCCGAACGAAGGTGAGTGTCCGACATGAGCGCAGCTGATATGCGACAAGCCAAGCCCGAGGAACGATTCGAGCTGGCAATCGAGCGAATCGCCAAGGGCGGCGACGGTATCGGCGTCGGTCCGGACGGTCGTGTCGTCTTCGTCGATGGTGGCGTCCCCGGTGACCTCGTCGAGGTGCGGATCACGGTCGACAAGAAGCGATTCCGGCGAGGCGAGATCCTCGATGTCATTGCGCCGTCACCACACCGTGTAGAGCCGCCATGCCCGCATGTTGCCGATGGTTGCGGCGGCTGCGACTGGCAGCACATTTCGGTGTCGGCGCAACACGATCTGCGGATCCGGATCGTCACTGACGCCCTCGAACGGATCGGCAAGATCGTGGCGCCACCGGTCACGGCTGGGGCTTCGCTCGCTCCCGAGCGATATCGCTCCACCATTCGCGCCGCAGTCGACGGCGACCGGGCCGGCTACCGAGCGGCGCAGTCGCATCGAGTGGTCGTGCCCGAACGCTGTCGAACCGCCCATCCTCTCGCCGAGCAGATTTTGATCGAGGGACGGTTCCCCGGGGCGAGCGAGGTGACCATCAAGGTGGGAGCCAACACCGGTGAGCGCCTGGTCATCGTGTCGCCCTCGGCTGTTGGCTGCTCGGTGCCAGAGGGAGTGGGCCTGATCGGTCGAGACGAACTCGACAACGGTGCCGCTGCGGCGATCACCGACACGGTCGACGGTGTCGAGCTGCGAATTTCGGCAGACTCGTTCTTCCAGAGCCGCACCGACGGCGCCGAAGCACTCGCTGCCGCAGCCGCCGAGATGATCGAGGGTGCTGCTGACGGGCCGTTGGTCGATGCCTATTGTGGAGGGGGCCTGTTCGCAGCACTGCTCGGCGGCGAACGGTCGGTGACCGGTGTCGAGTCGAGTCGATCGTCGTTGGCCGATGCTCGCTTCAATCTCGGTCCTGACGCTGCGGTCCATGAGGCCTTGGTCGAGCAATGGTGGCCGTCGCCGGCCGCTGTCGTGATCGCCGACCCGGCCAGAGCCGGACTGGGCAAGCCGGCGGTCGACGTCCTGGTGGCAACGGGGGCAACGACGCTGGTGTTGGTGAGCTGTGATCCAGCTTCGCTCGGCCGAGACGCGGCACTGCTCATCGCTGCCGGTTTCACGCTCCGCGAGGTGCGGGTGTTCGACATGTTCGGCCACACCTCGCACATCGAAACCGTCGCCCACTTCGAACGTGGCAAGGTCGCTCGACCCTGACGGCGCAGAGGAAGTGCGGATACCTCGAGTGTTCGCTCCGCTTCGCAGTTGCGCTCCGCTTCGCCGCTGAGTTGCGTCGCTAGCCTGCGGCGATGCTCGACTCCGTCTTCGACGGCTTGGCGGACCTGTCCTCCAATCCTTGGTTCTACGCCATCATCTTCTTCATTGCCTTGCTGGACTCGGTGATTCCCATCGTCCCGAGCGAAACGACGGTCATCCTCGGCGGGATCGCTGCCGGTCAGGGCGAGCTGCTGCTGGCGCTGGTCATTCTTTGCGGCGCCTGTGGTGCCATCGCCGGCGACTCGATTGCCTACTGGATCGGACGTCGGGCGGGAGGCTGGTTGCAGCGGTCGTTTTTCAGCAAACCGTCGCGGCAGAACCGACTCGACTGGGCCAGGACCCAGCTCGAAACCCGGGGCGGCATGCTGTTGGTGACCGGCCGCTTCATCCCAGGGGGACGTACCGCCATCACACTGTCGTCAGGTCTGACCAAGCAGGACTACCGCCGTTTCCTGGCCTTCGATTCGCTCGCGGGTGTCCTCTGGGCGACGTATGCCGGTTCGCTCGGCTACTTCTTCGGCAATCGGTTCAAAGACAACCACACCGCAGCGTTCCTGTACGCCTTCGGTGCGGCGCTGTCGGTCACCGCCTTGATCGAGGTCATTCGATGGTTCCGGCATCGCCGGCTCGCCAACAACCTCACCGCCTGATCTGGTCCATCACCTCGTCGAGCGTGAGCGGCGGATCGAATTGGTCCTTACAACCGTCGAGCCGGGTGAAGAGCTCGGCAGCGGCGGCGAAGGAACCGTTCGGGAGTTCTGCTGCTTCGAGGAACGCGGCGATCTCCTCCATCTCGCCGACCCAACGCCAGGCCTTCGGCGCAGCGCCGGCGGCACTTCCGGCGGCTCGCTTGTTGAGACCGGGCTGGGA
>JBBQUN010000157.1:0-10949 GCA_038212405.1 Acidimicrobiales bacterium
GAACGCCGATCGACCCGTGGCGTGAGCCGCCAGCCATTTTCGCCAAGCTCGCCGCCGGCGTCGAGGTCGATGAAGAAAAGGCAGCAGCCGCCGAACAGATCTAGGCAAGCCGCCGCCGCACTACGTCGAGGATCCACTCCCATTCCCCGACGTACTGTCGCCACGTGAATCGATCGACCGACCAGCCCTGGTTGCCGATCTCGACATCACGCCGGCGATCGCTTTCGAACGACAACAGGTCGAAGTGATACTCGAGGCTGTCGAGCTCGATCGCAGCCCGACAGTGAGGCCAGGCCAGATCGACCTGGGCAACGAGCGTCCCATCCACATCGACGCCGGTCACCTTGCGACGCTGATCACTGACGAGCACCGGTCGGGGCGGATGGCGACGAACTCGGCGATCGATCTGGGCTTTGCTCATTCCGGCAGCTAGCGCGTCGCTGCGCAGCACGACTCCGCAACGCTCCAGCGCCCGCCGCTCCAACTGTTCGCGGCCGCCACTTGCGGTGCTCTGTTTCATCGGCCCCGCGACCTTGCCTCGCAACGATCGAGGAAGCAGAGCTACCGAGCGCCGACAGGTCTCGGCCATAGGAGCCTACCGACGGTGAGACGAACGGGAACCGGGGAATGACCTCGCCATCTCATCGCGTCATTCGCTTGCTTCACTGGACCGGCTTCGATTTCCAATCGGTGAAATCGCTGTCGGTCTCGGCGACGAAGGCGCTCACCGCTTCGCCAATGGTTGGGAAGAGCCGGTTCGTTCCGATGAGATCGATCGTACCTCCAGGGCTGATCTGGTCGCTCACGACGCCCTTGAGCTCGGCGAAGCCGAGTTCGATTCCCCGCTTTGCGAGATCGTGATGGAGGTCGCGAATCACGTTCTCGGCCGTCGCATCGATGCTCGTGATCGGTTCGGCCGTCACCACGACCCACCGCACATCGGGCGTCTGCTCGACCCGCTCCAACACCTCGGTCCGAAAGCCGTCGGCGTTCGCAAAGAAAAGCGGTGCACCGAATCGAAACAGGAGGAGTCCCTCGACCTGGCTGCCCTCGGGATGCCGATCGATGTCGTGGTAGCCGCTCACGCCGGCGATGCGGACGAGCGTCGTTGCATGAGGTCGCCACGCTTGGGAGACGAAGGCAAGCAACGAAACGCCAACCGCAACGCCGATCCCCCACATCACACCGGCAAGAACAACACCCACGAACGCAACCATCGACAGGAGGAATTCGTTTCGGCGCCAGCGGGCGAGTGACACCACCGTCGGAAGGTCGATGAGGTCGACAACGGCGAGGATGACAATGGCGGCCAGCGTTGCCATCGGCAGCGAGGCGAGCAGACCGGGAGCAGTAACGAGGAGGACCACGATCAAGATGGCAGCGACCACTCCTGTGAGCTGGGTCTTGGCTCCGGCCCCTTCGGCAACCGGCGTGCGAGAAGAGCTGGCAGACACAGGAAACCCCTGGAAGAAGCCGGCAACCACATTCGCTGCGCCAAGTCCGATGAACTCGGCATCAGGGTCCACCTCTTGATCGAGTCGTTTGGCATAGGCCCGGGAGAGCACGCTCGTGTCGGCGAATGACACCAGGGCAATCGTGAGCGAACCGGCGGCAAGCGCCGACACATCGCCCCATCCGATCCGAGGGATGGCGGGCACGGGGAACCCCGAGGGCAGCGAACCAACGAGGTCGAGATCGCCGCCAAGATCGAACACCTCGACCGCCGCGATGCTGGCGACCATCACGATGAGCGATCGCGGCAGCCGAGGGGCAACGAGGCGCACGATCACCAGTCCCAGCAGCGACGCGATCCCGACCGTGGCAGGGACTCGGTCGATATCGCCAACCGCTTGAATGAGATCGACGAACTTCCCGATCGGCATTTCGCTGTCGGCCGACACTCCGAGAATCTTGGGAAGCTGCCCGAGAATGACGACGACGGCGATCCCGTTGAGGTAGCCGATACGCACCGGCATCGACAGCAGTTCGGTGACGAACCCGAACTTGGCCATACCGACGACGACGGCGATCAGACCGGCACCGATCGACAGGGCTCCGGCAAGGGCGACGGCACGCTGCGGGTCGCCAGCGGCAAGCGGCACGATGGTGGCGGCAATCAGTGGTGCGAGAGAAGAATCGGGCCCCAACACCAGGATCTTCGACGGACCGAGGATCGCATAGACGAGCAGCGGCAACACCGTGGCATACAACCCATAGACCGGGGCCAGCCCCGACGCTTGGGCGTAGCCCATGCCGACAGGCACGAGGAACGCCGTGATGACGACGCCGGCAACGAGGTCGCCCAAGAGATCCGAGCGCGACATCGATCGCATGTGTCGAAGGCCGTAGAAGCGGAGTCCATCAGGTCGCGGGATGACCACGCCACCACTCTGCCACCAGTTCAGATCGTTCGGCTCAGTTCGCTCGACTCAGGTCGCTCGGCTCAAATGGTTCGGCTCAGTTGACTCATCGCCTGCACGGCGACCGACACCCGAGCGAGGTCTCGCTCGGCATCGTTGCGAATCCCCTCGAAGGTTCGACGACAACGCTCGACGGCAACCACGTTTCGACTGACCCACGCGCCAACCAGATCAGTCGGCTCACCGTCGTCAGAACGCTGCGCCCTCGCCACGACCGTCGCAGTCAGCTCGGCGTGTTCGCGGAAGAATTCGTCTCGCAATGCGCTGCGGGCAAGTGCTTCCCAATGATCACTTCGTGGCAGCGCCGTGATCCGGTCACGCAGCCACGTGAGGTCGAGTTCGGTGTCGAGAGCGCCATAGATCGACGCCACCTGCTCGAGTGGCGCCCCCGTGCGTGTGGCAACGTGGGACAGGTCGAGGAAACCATAGGCAGCACCGAGCGTTCGGATTCGTGCCGCCAGTGGGCCCGGGACTCCCGCCTGGACCAGATCTGAACAGTCGACCTCCGCCGACACGATGGCATCGAGGACCTCGACCGGATGACGGTAGGCCTCGATCACACCGGCGATTGCCAGCGGCTGGGGTTCATTTCGCAGCAACCACCGCGCCGCACGTTCGCCAAGTCGCTTGATCTCTTGGTCGATAGCGACCTCGATGGCCGCCGGGATTGCCTGGCCGAGACTTCGCACCTGGATCTGGAGATCTTCGAGTCCGTAGATGTGCCATGCCGCCAAGTGGGCGCGGGCGATATCGGAGGTCGACGCCGACGTCTCGCTGACCAAACGGTGACTCATGGAGATGCCACCATGGTTCACGATGTCGTTGGCGACGAGCGTGCTGATGAGCTCACGTCGCAGCGGGTGAGTACTGATCAACTCGGCGAAGTCGGCCTGTAGCCGATGCGGGAAGTAGTCGAACAGCCGACGTTCCAACCACGGATCATCGGGCAGATCCGACAGCAGCAGGTCTGAGGTCAGCAGGTTCTTGATGTAGGCCAGGAGCACGGCAAGCTCGGGTCGGCTCAGACCCGCTCCATCGATGTGTCGGTGCAACAGCTCGGCGTCTGTCGGTAGTGCCTCGAGGAGTCGATCGAGCCCGGCTCGCTCCTCGAGCCAATCGAGCAGCCGTAGGTGTACATCGACCATGCCGCTGGCTTGTCCCTCGGCGGCGTTGAGCGTCTCGTTCTGCACGGTGTTGTTGGTCAGTACCAGGTCGCAGACTTCGACCGCCATCGACTCGAGGAGGAGGTCTCGTTGTTTGCGGGTGAGATCGCCATCGGCGACTGCCTTTGCCAGCAGAATCTTGATATTGACCTCGTGGTCCGAACAGTCGACCCCGGCGGAGTTGTCGATTGCATCGGTATTGAGACGACCACCGGCTCGGGCATATTCGATGCGAGCTTCCTGGGTGAACCCAAGGTTGCCACCTTCGCCAACCACGCGACATCGCAACTGCGTCGCTTCGACCCGGACCGCATCGTTCGCCCGATCACCAACATCGAGGTCGGTTTGGCTCGTCGCCTTGACGTAGGTGCCGATGCCGCCATTCCACAGCAGATCGACCGGAGCGCACAGAATCGCATGGATCAGTTCGTTTGGACTCAGTGCCGAGATGCCGAGCGGCAGGCCAAGCGCGGCGACCATCTGCGGGGTCAGAAAGATCGATTTGAGGGAGCGGGGGAAGATCCCGCCACCATCGGACATGAGTGAGTGGTCATAGCTCTCCCACGACGACTGGGGGAGGTCGAACAGTCGTTGCCGTTCGACGAACGACGAGGCTGCGTCCGGCGTCGGATCGATGAAGATGTGGCGATGGTCGAAGGCTGCAATCAAGCGAATATGGGGGCTGCGCAGCATGCCGTTACCGAACACATCACCCGACATGTCACCGACACCGACAACGCTGAAGTCCTGCTTCGACGGGTCGAGCCCGAGCTGATGGAAGTGCGCCTCGACCGAGCACCACGCCCCGCGGGCGGTGATGGCGAGCGCTTTGTGGTCATAGCCGGCAGACCCGCCCGAAGCGAAGGCGTCGTCGAGCCAGAACCCACGGTCGACCGCGATGGCGTTGGCGATATCGGAGAACGTCGCCGTTCCCTTGTCGGCTGCGACGACGAGATAGGGGTCATCGCCATCGATGCGGACGGTGTTGGCCGGCGGCACGATCGTCTGACCGTCGAGATTGTCGGTGACGTCGAGCAGCGCCGACACGAAGAGTTGATAGCACGCAACGACTTCGGCCATCACCGCATTGCGGTCGCCGTCGGGAAGATGCCGGCAAACGAAGCCGCCCTTCGCTCCGACCGGAACGATCACCGAGTTCTTCACCGATTGCGCCTTCATCAGGCCCAGCACTTCCGTGCGATAGTCCTCCATTCGATCAGACCAGCGCAGACCGCCTCGGGCCACCAGGCCAGCTCGAAGGTGCACGCCCTCGCTACGAGGGCTGTAGACGAAGATCTCAGCGGCAGGCACCGGCTTTGGAACACCGAGGATCTGCGATGGATCGAGTTTCAGTGCCAGTGCCCGGCTGTCATCGTCGACGATCTGCCAGGCATTGGTCCGCACGGTTGCATCGACCAACGACACGAGGGCTCGCAGCACGCGATCAGCGTCAAGACTCGGGACCCCGTCGATCGCCTCGGTCAACCAGGATCGCACCTGCTGCGCGATCACCTCATCGTGTCGTTCCGGATCGAGCCGGGCGTTGAACAGTTGGATCAAACCACGAGCAACGTCGGCGTATTGGATCACGATCTCGTGCACATAGCTCGGGCTGAAGAGCCCGCCGAGCTGGGTGAGATAGCGGGTGTAGGCCCGCAGAACCGCAACATCGCGCCATTCGACATCGGCCGTGGTCACCAAACGATTGAGCACGTCGCTCTCTGACGCACCGCGATGTACGGCGAGCAGCGCCTTGCGGAAGCGAGCTCGATCGTCGGCATCGATCGGGCCGGGAAACCGCAGACCGATGTCGTAGATGTAGTGCGGACCGGCGGCGGGAATGTTCAACTCGTAGGGTCGCTCGTCGGTGACGATTGCGCCAAGATCGTGGAGCACGGGGATGAACTCCGAGAGCGTGATCGGAGACGAGCTTCGATACACCTTGCAACGCATCTCACCGTTGCGAGCTTCGAGCGGACGCGACAGCCATGCATCGAGGTCATCGGGACCGAGGGCGTGGAGTCGCTCGATGTCGAACACCGCTGCCTCGGCGAGGACGCTGTTGCGGTAGCCCTCGGAGAACACGCGGTGATAGCGACCGAACAAGGCAAGGCCGACGTCTTCCCCGTGCTCCTCGACGATGGCAGAGCGCAGGTCGTCGTCCCAGTTTCGAATCACCCGGTTGAGGCGAAGCTGGAGCGCAGCGGTGTCGGGCAACGGCTCGTCGTTCCGGGGATCGGTATAGATCACGAGCTGAAGACGGGCGAGTGGAGCGTCGGTGATCTCGGTCGAGTACCGACACGAGGTCCCCCGATACGCCTCCATCAGAATTCGTTGGATCTCGAGTCGGACGGCGGTGCTGTGGCGATCACGAGGGACGAAGACCAAGCACACGAGGAAGCGTCCGAAGTCGTCGCGCCGAAGTAGCAGACTGACCTGTCGTCGATCACGGAGATCGAGCATTTCGAGCGCCATCCGACCGATCGAGTCCACATCGGTCTGGAACAACTCGTCGCGAGGGTAGGTCTGGAGGATGTTGAGCAGGCGGCTGCGGTCGTGGCTACCAGCCGGAAACTTGGCCCGATCGAGCACACCAGCCACGCGAGCACGCACGATCGGGATGTCTTGGACCCGACCGGTGTAGACATTCGAGGTGAACAACCCGATGAAACGACGCTCACCTGTTACTCGGCCGTTGCTATCGATCTCTTTGATACCGACGTAGTCGAGCGGCACGGCTCGATGCACGGTCGAGTACGCATTGGCCTTGGTCAGGTTGCAGATCGTCGGTCGTCGAGCGGTGTCGGCGATCTGTTTTGGTAGCTGTCCGAAGTCCCGAACCGATGGCTCGGTCTGGCGCAGCAGGCCGAGCCCACTCGCAGGCCGAGACACGTTTCGGACACCCTCGGCGTCGTCGATGAAGTCGTATTCGCGGTAGCCGGTGAAGGTGAAGAAGCCCTCGGCCATCCACCGCAAGAACGCAGCGACCTCGACGGGATTCTTGCCAATCGAAGCTTCGTAGCGAGCGTGACCAGCCCTGGCTTCATCGGCCCATTGATCGAGTTCTTCGGCAATCGTCAATGCTTGATTGCGCATCGGCACCCAATCCTCGACGGCACTGCGAACATCGGCGAGCACGGACTCGACCTCGGCCTGAAGATCTGACACTCCCGTGCCGCCCGAAACCCGATCGACTTCGAGATGCACGAGCGATTCGTTGGGCGTGTCGTTCGATGCTTCCTCGATCCGGATGATGTCGCCGTTCGCGTCGCGATGGATGCTCGCCATTGGGTGGGCCAACAAGTGCACCTGGAGATCGAGTTGTTCGATCAGGGCAAGGATCGAGTCGACGATGAACGGCATGTCTTCGCACACGACATCGATGACGGTGTGCGGGCTCGACCATCCGTCGACTTCGGCCCGGGGGTTGTAGACGCTGACCAAGGTTTGCGATGGCTGACGGGTGTTGGCCGTCTCGAGGTGACGCACCGCCGAGGCGTAGAGCTCGAGCGGTTCGGCGCCAACGAGATCCTGTGCTGGTATCCGACGGTAGTAGAGCCGCATGACCCGGCTGCTCTCGGAAGGATCGTCACCTCGGTATCGGCGTTGAGCCAGATCGACGACCGCATCGACCAGTGCGCCTTTGACCTGTTCGGACGACTCAGACATCATTCCTCATCTCTGCGCGCCAGCACCGCGATCCACCGGGCCCCAGCGCCGCGATCCACTGCGCGACACCTGAGCGTAGACCAGGGCGCGATTGCGCTCTTGACAACAGCGCAGCAGGCACCGTCGGTTGCAACACCAGCGGCGTTCACTCGACGGTAGTGAGCCAACGTCGCCTGCCGATCGAACGACCAGCTCGGCAGTCGGGAGCCGTCGAATTGTTCACCGCTTCGACACATCCCGTTCAGCTGCGAGCTACCTTGACTGCGCCGTGAGTGTCATCGCTTCTCCCTCGACCAACGCCCCCAACGAGACCAGCATCCCGACACCGGTTCGATCGGTGCTCGTCGTCGGCTTCATCTACCTCTTCCTCATCGGGGTCTCGAGCCTGGAAGCCGGCATCAACATCATGGGAGCCGACACCCAGGAACGCCTGTTCTCGGCGGTGACGAACCCGATCGCCGGTCTCTGCGTCGGCATCCTCGGGACGGTGCTCGTCCAGTCATCCTCGGCCAGTACCTCGGTCATCGTTGGCCTCGTCGCCTCGGGCGCGATCACGGTCGATCAGGCCGTTCCGATGGTCATGGGCGCCAACATCGGTACCACGGTGACCAACACGCTGGTTTCGCTCGGCCACGTTCGCCAGTCAGCCGAATTCAAGCGGGCCTTCGCCGCCGCGACCGTTCACGACTTCTTCAACGTTCTTGCCGTTGCGCTACTGCTGCCGCTGGAACTGACGACCGGCATCGTGTCGACCATCGCCAAACGAGTGTCCGAAGCATTGGTAGGCACCTCTGGTTCGGAGTGGAAGTCCCCGGTCAAGGCGTGGGTCAAGTCGCCAGTCGAGGCGCTCGAGGGTGCGTGGGAACAGGTCGCCTCTGGCAACGCGCTCGGCACCCTCATGGTGCTCTCGGGTCTCGTGATCGTGTTGGCTTCGTTGACCCTCATCACGAAGAACATGCGTATGCTCGTTGCCGCTCGGGTCGAGCGATCGATGAATGCGGTCTTGTCACGCGGCGGTGGCGCGATTGCGCTGGTGCTCGGCTTGGTCATCACCGTTGCCGTGCAGTCATCGAGCATCACCACCTCGATTCTCATTCCGCTGACCGCGGCCGGTGTCTTGTCGCTACGCAACGCGTATCCGGTGACCCTCGGCGCCAACGTCGGCACCACGATCACCGCCCTCCTGGCAGCGATGGCAGCATCGAGCCCTGACTCGCTCACGGTCGCCCTCGCACACACCACCTTCAACGTCCTTGGAATTCTTCTCCTCTATGTGATTCCCATTGCTCGCAATCTGCCGATCATCATGGCGGAGGGTCTCGCCGGCCTGGCCGTCCAACGACGATCCGTTGCCTTTGGCTACGTCATCGTGGCTTTCATCATCCTCCCACTCATCGGCGTGGTAGTCCTCCGCTGATCTCAGCGCACTCGACAAGGCGGTAACGCACATGCTTTCCTTCTTCAAGAAATCGCCGGGTGGGGGCCTCGACCACGTCGTTGGCCGCTCGGTCACGATGCTCGGCGATGCCCGTCACTCGTTCGATTTGGCGACGCTCGCCCTGCTGACCGGTGCCGATGTCGAGGCGGTGTCTGCCGACATTCGCGACACCGATGAGCGGATCAACCGGGCCGAGCAGGAACTGCGGTCTGAGCTGGTCGTGCACGTCGCCGTTCGCGGGGCCAACGACATCGGTTCGGTCTTGAGCCTCATCCTGTTGCTGAAGAAGATCGAACGCATCGGCGATCAGGCCAAGAACATCCTCGACCTGGCCGAAGGTGGTGTCTTGTTGTCGAACCAACCTGACACCGAACTCATGTTGGGAGAGCGAGCAAGGGTCTCGGCCCTGTTCTCCGAAGCGGCGGCCCTACTGGCGAGTCCCGAAGAGAACCCCATCGAGGACTACGTGAGGCGAGCGAATGTGCTCGTCGATGCCACGCAGACCAAGATCGACGAGTTCATGCGGTCGGATCGGCCTGGACACGAGGTCGTCCCCCGCGCCATCTATTACCGCTATCTCAAGCGGATCGTTGCCAACCTGATCGGCATCGTTCGCACCTCGTCCGACCCGATCCAGTTCGCTGATTACCTCGACGACGGCGGCACCGACACCGACGACTGATCGTCGTCGGTGTCGGGTTGCTAGGCGTGCGAATGGGGCGGTACGCCTGATTCGGCAGGCTGCACGATGACGATGCCTTGACCGGCGAACGCCAGCTGGAACGCTTCGCCTGAGCCGCGCCCGATCATGGCCTTGGCCTTGATCGTGCGGTTCAGCGAGGTGGTGAGCGACGAGCTCCACGCAACAGCAGCATCAGGGTCGGCGAAGGTGGGCTGATCGGTCTTGAGCACGACCGGCTCGCCCTTGGTGGTGATCGCCACCCAGCCATGACCCGAGATTTGGGTGTTGAACATGCCGCCAGAGACCATCCCCGCGCCCTGTACCCGGACGACGTCCCACTGGAGGCTCGTTTCGAAGGCGAGGATGTTCTTGCCGTTGATGGTGAGGCCTGCGCCCTCGAGGTGAAGGATGTGAACCTGGTCGGAATTGTTGGCCAGGAAGAGCTCGCCGGTTCCGGTGCACCGCATCAGCGGTACGCCCTCACCGGTCAACGCCTTCTTCATGAACTTGCCGACGCCGCCCGATCCCTCGTGGTCGAAATCGACATCGCCCTGGAAGGCGACCATGGCGCCCTGGCGAGCCAGGACCGGCTCGCCGAGTGTGACCTTGAGCATCTTCGGGTTCTGACGGATCACTCGTTGGCCGGAGGCGACCTCGGAGTAGCGGTCATCGAGCAGTTCCGAGCGGATGCCACCATGGCCACCCGCGCCACTCGGAGAAGGCGGCACTGGCATACCTTGTGCGGCGGGACCACCCGTTGGTGCCGGGGGTACAGGACTCGCAGCCGGTGGCGGCGGCGATGGCTGTGCTTCAGGGGAGGGTTGCGTTTCGTTCGTCCAGGCAGCGCCATCCCAGTAGCGCACGAGCGCGGGATCGCCTGCGGGATCGGGGTACCAACCAGCGGGTGTCGTCATGGGTCTGATCGTAGCTACTCGAAGTAGCCCCAACCGCGCAGTGCCTCGATCGTTGCCTCAGCAGCCTCTCCTGGATCGAGATGAAGCGTCTTCGGCGGGTTGCGCGACTCGGTCGCCTTGGTGATGTCGAGGATCCGCACATGAGCGGCAGCATCAGCCGGAGCCGAGCGGACGCGAGTTCGAGGCCGATGAGCTCGAACCGCACTGGTGGGTAGCGACACTCGCCGCTTCACCGCAGGCCCGATCTCGATGACCGCACCCTTGGCGGCAACGACCCCCGAAAGCGAGGCTCGCCGTTGCGACACCGGAACGCCGTCGATGGTGATGGCACCCTCGACTGACACCACGGCCGGGAACGAGACACGAAGTAGCGCTCGCCGACCACGGTCGAGGCGACGCTCCGCCACGAGACCACCGGTCGCTTGGCGTTCGATCTGCTGGAGTCCGACCACGCCAAGGACCTGGACCGCGTCGAGCTCGGCGGCGATGAACGCCGGCACCGAGCCCGAACCACGATCGGTGCTGTGGTCACCGCAAAGGACGAGGTCGGCCTCGGCGCAGACCAAGGCAAGCGCTCTCGCAACCTCGGCTGAGCCGGCGCTTGCCTCGGCTGGGCAACGCACGGCGCTCGATGCTCCCATGGCGAGGGCATCGCGGAGCATG
>JBBQUN010000158.1:0-10937 GCA_038212405.1 Acidimicrobiales bacterium
TCCGACGCCTCCCGCGCACGGGCGGAACCTACCGTCTTGGACGGGGCTAGTGTGACTATCCGTGACGAAACACACGCTTCACATTTCGCGCGTGCGCCGCGGCGTATGGCTGTCTAGATTGCGGACTCATGCGGGAGACGATCGACTTGACCGATGAGGCGACCGCACCGGCTCTGCGTTTCGAGAATGTCGGCAAGACCTTTCCCGACGGCACCGTTGCGCTTCAGGACGTGAGCTTCGATGTACGTACCGGCGAGTTCGTGACCGTCGTTGGCCCCTCGGGCTGTGGCAAGAGCACGCTGCTTCGATTGGCATCGGGCCTCGACGAGGTCACCGAAGGCACCTGCAGCGTGGACCGCAGCAACATCGGTTACGTCTTCCAAGATGCAACGCTGCTGCCGTGGCGCAGCGTGCAGGAAAACGTCGAGCTCATCGCCGAGCTCCATGGCGAGCCCGCAGCGACACGTCGTGAGCGTTCGATGGAAGCCATCGCCAAGGTCGGACTCGGCGGTTTCGCGTCTCACTACCCCCGTCAGCTCTCCGGCGGCATGAGGATGCGCGTGTCGCTCGCCCGCTCCCTCGTCATGTCGCCACCGATCTTCTTGTTCGACGAACCGTTCGGGGCGCTTGACGAGATCACGCGGGAACTCATGAACGAGGAAACGCTCCGGCTGTTCAAGCAAGAGGGTTTCGCCGGGCTCTTCATCACCCACTCCATCAGCGAGGCCGTGTTCATGAGCACCAAGGTGCTGGTCATGTCCGGTCGTCCCGGCCGGATCGTCGACATTCATGACATCCCCTTTGCGTACCCCCGTAGCCCCGATCTGCGTTTCGATCCTGAGTTTGCACGCATCAGTTCCGAACTGAGCCATGCGCTCCGAGGAGCCCACGCATGACCGACATCGAATCGGCACAATCGGTCGTCGGCACCGCCGAGCCACTGCCAGTTCCACCGGCAGCGAAGACGCCCGGCCGAGATCGGTTGGGCATGCGAATCGGACCGCCGATGGCGGTGTTCGTTGGGTTCGTCGGCATCTGGTACGCCTACGCCCAGTTCGTACTCGACGAGAATGGTCGCAAGACCGCTCTGCCCTATCCGCACAAGGTCTTGACCTCGTTCTGGGACGGCAAGATCGGCGATCAGCCATGGCAACTACTGAGCGCACTGTGGGTCACTTTCGAAGTTGCGTTCGTTGGGCTCGTGATCGCCATGGCCATCGGCGTCACCTTCGCCGTGCTCATGAGCCAGGCAAAGTGGATCGAAACCTCGTTCTATCCGTATGCCGTTTTCCTCCAAACGGTCCCCGTGCTTGCTCTGGTGCCCTTGATTGGCCTGCTGATCGGGTTCGGATTCTGGTCCCGCGTGTTGGTTTGCGTGATCATCAGTCTCTTCCCGATCATCACCAACACCCTTTTCGGTCTCAAGTCGGCCGACATAGGGCTGCATGAACTCTTCGCGCTTCACAACACGAGCCGATTGACCAAGCTCACGAAGTTGCAATTGCCAGCGGCCCTGCCCGCGATGTTCACCGGGTTTCAGATCTCCGCTGGTCTTTCGGTGATTGGCGCAATCGTCGGGGGTTTGTTCTTTCAGCGGGGACCGCGTGACCTCGGCAATCGGATCTTGCTCTACAGCAGCCGACTGTCGCCTGGTGAGTTGGTCGCAGCCATCGTGCTGTCAGCACTACTGGGCGTGGTGTTCTTTCAATTCTTCGGTTGGCTGGGGCGACGGCTCACTGGTCACTGGCATCAGCCGGTGCAGTGAGGCGCGACGCCCGACGTCGACCGCAAGGCTCGTGTGCGCACCGCATGCGAGGGTGATTCAGTCGTCCGTCTCGCGGGCGCACAACAGGGAGAAACGATGATTCGCACGAAAAACAATCCCCGGTGGCTTCGGCTGCTGGCGCTACTCATGGCATGTGGTCTCGTGGCTGCGGCCTGCGGCAGCGACAGTGCCGAAGAAACGGATGCAGGCGCAGACGACACCAGCGAAACCACCGCTGCCGACTCTTCGGACGCAGCGGACGATGACGGTGAAACGGCTGACGATGACGAAACCACTGACGACACTGCGTCAGATGATGATGAGTCAGCAGCGGGTGCTGGCAGCTTCGCCGACTGCCCCAATCCCATCGTGATTCAGACCGATTGGTTCCCAGAGCCCGAGCACGGCGCGGTCTACAACCTGACCGCTGGTGAAGGTTCGGTCGACCCCGAATCCGGGCGCTTCAGTGGACCACTGGCTGCTGACCCGAGCATCACCGTCGAGGTCCGCGCCGGTGGACCGTTCCTCGGTGACCAGACGACCATCGCTGTGATGGCAACGGATTCCGACATTCTCCTCGGCTATGTCAACACCGACGAGGCGATCAACAATTACGAGGACTTCCCGACGACAGCCGTCTTCGCTCCGCTCGACATCAACCCACAAATCGTGATGTTCGATCCCGAGACCTACCCGATCTCGAGCTGGGACGAGGTGAAGGAAACCGGAGCCACCATCGCCCACTTCGGTGGCGCCACCTACACCGAGTTCCTCTCCGGTGCCGGCATCGTTGACGAGAGCCAACTCGATGGTTCCTACGACGGTGCACCTACTCGGTTCATTGCCGAAGGTGGGGCACTGATGCAGCAAGGTTTCGCCACTCAGGAGCCGTACAACTACGAGAACGTCTTCACCGAGTGGGGCAAGCCGGTTGACTTCCTGCTGATCCACGACTCCGGCTTCGAGATCTATCAGGGTCCCCTGGCCATTCTCGACTCCAAGCTCGATGACGCAACTCGCTCGTGCCTCACGGCACTGGTGCCGGTGCTCCAGCAGTCCGCAGTTGACTTCCAGAACGATCCGACAGCCACCAACGCAGCGATCCTGCAGGCCGTGACCGACATCGATAGTTTCTGGCAGCTCAGCCCCGAGGGCGTGGTGAACACCGTCAGCGAGATGGCTCGCCTGAACGTGGTTGGCAATGGAACCAATGGCACCATCGGTGATTTCGACATCGATCGTGTCGCCGAGGTGATCACGATCACCCAGGAACAGGTCCCGTCGATCAACGTGCCCGAAGGCATCACCGCCGAAGACATCGTGACCAACGAGTTCATCGACGAATCGATCGGCCTCTGACCCGATCTCACTGTGAGGGCCAACTACTTTGCCGGGCGACCGATAGCGGCGAAGTAGTTGGCCTGCAGGATCGGCCCAGATGAGCTCGAGCCGGTTTGGCGTTCGGTCTTCGGTGCTGCGTTCGACCCATGCCTCGGGAGTTTCTACCCATCAAGAACACCCTCGGTGGTGCCGTAGTCCTTCTTGTCACAAACACCCCTGAAGGAGCAACACATGAGCAACGCAATGAAAGCCCGGCTCTACGCCACCACCGCCGTCGTCGGCCTCAGCGGTTTGATCACCGTCATGGGCGCCCCATGGAAGTTCAACTAGGTCGAGGTGCTTGCCTCGATTTGATGGGCGGGGCTTTGTCCCCGCCCCCTCAAATTCGTTCGAGATGAGCCGATAGTGATCGTGACCACTCCTGGGATTTGGGCACGACCATGACACAACTCATGCGGCACCTCCGTGCCCACCGGCTGAGCATGCTCATCTGGCTGACAACGCTGGCAGCGCTCGCTATCGTTGCCGCGTCAGTGGTTGGTCTCGACGGCGCGTCGCCGTTTGGGGACCATGTTCCCGCCTTCATCGTCTTTGCCCTGCTGTTGTTGGCGACAGAGTTGCGGCCTATCCCGTCGTTGACCGACGACACCGAACTCACCGCTTCATGGGCATTTGCCTTCACGCTCTTGCTCATTGCTCCGCTTGCCGGAGCCTTGATCGCCATCGGGCTTGCCCCTCTGGCCAGCGATCTGTACAAGCGCAAGCGCATCAGCCGAACCATCTTCAACGGTGCCCAGTTCATGCTGAGCCTCGCATTCGGCGGAGTCGTTGGTTCACTCGTCGATGATCTGGCGCGGGTGTCCAATGGCGAGTCCGTCTCGCTTCGCTGGCTGCTTGCCGTGCTCGTTGCCTGCACCGCAGGATTTGGCGCCAACAGTGTCTTCATCAGTGTTGCCGTCGCCTTCAAATCGGGACTGCCTGTCAGCGAGATCCTGCGCCGTTCACTCGGCATCAATCTCGGCATGGATGGCCTGTTGCTCGCTCTTGCGCCCGTCTTCGTCGTTGTTGGTATCGAGGCATTGATCCTCGTTCCCCTGCTTCTTCTCACCGTCGTCGTCATCTTCCACAGCGCATCGATCGCTCTGCGAAACAAGCACGAGGCGACGCACGACGAGCTCACCGGGATCGCCAATCGACGGATGTTCGAGGATCACGCCGCCATGGTGGTCGAGGCCTCCCGCTCGGGCGGCTTGTACTTTGGATTGGTCCACATCGATCTCGATGGGTTCAAAGGCATCAACGACCGCTTGGGTCACCGATACGGCGACCTCGTTCTGATCGAGATCGGCCGCCGGCTGAAAGAGGCCGAACGGTCGACTGATCAAGTAGCTCGGCTCGGTGGCGACGAGTTCGCTCTGCTCATCGCCGATGTCGACGACGAACAATCGGCTCTGGCGATCGCGATACGGGTGTGTGAACAGATCACACGGCCGCTCGAGATCGAGGGTGTGCCGCTGACGGTGGGGGCAAGCATGGGTTTGGCCATGTTCCCCGCTCATGGTGAATCCACCGAGGAGTTGCTCCACAACGCTGACACGGCGATGTACGCCGCGAAGCATCTTGGTGGAGGCGTGCAGGTCTTCGCCGGTGCGAAGGACGACGTCGGTCCGAAGCGGCTCGAACTGCTCGTCGAATTGGCGGCGGCAATCGCCGAGGGGCAGCTCAGCCTTGCCTATCAACCAAAGGTCGACATGGTGACCGGTGCCATCACGACGGTCGAGGCGCTGCTGCGTTGGACGCACCCAGTACACGGCGATATCCGCCCCAACTGGTACATGCCCCAAGCCGAGCAAACCGATCTCATCACACCACTCACCGACCACGTCATCGATCTTGCCCTCGCGCAGTGTCGGCGTTGGAAGGACGACGGCATCGAGGTGGGTGTTGCCGTCAATGTCTCCGCTCGCAATCTGCACGATCTTCGCCTTCCGACGAGAGTCGCTGAAGCGTTACAACGCTATGGGCTCGACCCGTCGGTTCTCGAGATCGAGATCACCGAAAACGCCGTGATGGAAGATCCGGTGCGGTCCCGAGCGGTTATCGCTGAACTGCGCCTACTCGGTGTTGGGTTGGCCATCGATGACTTCGGCACGGGGTACTCATCGTTGTCGGTGCTTCGTGACTTGGAGGTCGATCGCATCAAGATCGACCGTGTTTTCGTGACCAACGTTGCCACCAGCCAAAGCGACCTCAGCATCGTGCGTTCGATCGTCGAACTCGGGCGCAACCTTGGCATGAAGACGATTGCCGAAGGTGTCGAAACCGTCGAGGCGCTCGAGATCCTGCGCTCGATCGGCTGCGACGAGATCCAGGGCTTTCTCTTCGCTGCTCCACTTCCAAGCGCGGAACTCGACCCGTTGCTGCGACAGGGTCGAATCGAGTTTTCCGAGTTGGGCGAAGCCAAGGTGGTGCGATGATCACATCGGTCGTGTTCTTGATTTTGGTTGCCACGGTTCCGCTGTTGGGTGGTCAGCTGTCGAAGCTCGGCGAGATTCGACTTCGAGGCTGGTGGAGTATTGCTGCGTCACTCGTCATCCAGATCGTGCTCATCGAAGTGCTCTCCGATGCCCTCGACGGGGTGGTTGCTGCCGCGCTGCATCTGGCGAGCTACGGGCTGGCGTTCATCTTCGTCTGGGTCAATCGCCACGTCGTCGGCATGGGCATCATCGTGCTGGGCGGTGTCCTCAACGCAGCGGCCATCGCCGCCAACGGCGGCGTCATGCCTGCGCGGCTCGAGGCGTTGCAAACCGCCGGGATCATCAGCGATTCGCCGACATTCGAGAACTCGGCTCCGATCGAGAACGCCCGCCTCTCGTTCCTTGGCGATGTCTTCGCCATTCCCGAAGGCATCCCCTTCGCCAACGTCTTCAGCGTTGGCGATCTCCTTCTCGTCTTCGGGGCCGGGCTCACGGTACACATCGTCGCCGAGTCGAGACTCGGCCGAAAGCTGCGACCAACCAACGCCGTCGAGCCGACGCCAGACGCAGTGTCGGGCCGTTGGCCGGTGCCAGACCCGCCGACACCAGAACCCGCGGTCACGCCTTCGCTCAGCATTGCGACTGCCAGTATTGCGACTGCCAGTATTGCGACTGCCAGTGTTGCGACCGGGCGGCCTTCATTGGCTCTGCGCTACCAGGAATCAGTCCGCCGCGCCGGTGGGGGTGGGTCTGCGGTAGACGCCCTCGCCCGCCCATCGGCGAATGCGAATCAGGTCGAACATCAACAGCGAGGTGTCGCGCAACAGTCGCACCGAGGATGACTCCGAATTGCGGACCGACACCGGCACCTCGAGCAACGAGCGCCGGTCGAGTTCGGCGATGCAGAAGATCTCGACGTCGAAACCGAAGCGGTCGACTCGGCAGCGACGAAACACCGACTTGGCAACGTCGGATCGGAACCCCTTGATGCCGCATTGGGTATCGCGGAAGTGTCCCAAGAGCACCAGGTGGGTCATCGAGTTGATGGCTCGTCCACCAAGCTGTCGGATGCGCCGGGCGCGCACCAGCGTGGTGGTTTCCTCGTGTTGGCGGCTGCCAACCACGATGTCCCAGCCCGATTCGAGCTCGATCATGATGTCGAGTACCGCCTCGGGCGGGTAGGCCAAATCGGCATCGGTGAACACGATCGAGCGTCCCCGAGCGGCCATCATGCCCGCTCGAACCGCTGCGCCCTTCCCTTGATTCACTCCGAGGCGAACCACGTGGACCCCGGTTGCCGCGGCCCGCGCCGCGGTGTCATCGGCGGAGCCGTCGTCGACGACCACGATTTCCATGTCGTCATCGACCGTCGGGCCCAAGGTCTTTCGCAGCTCGGCGATCGTCGCTTCGATTCGGTGACCTTCTTGGTAGGCCGGGACGACGACGCTGAGGCGAACATCGCCCGGTGCCGGCCCCTGATCGGTTCGCTCACTGAGGGTCTGGCGAACCTCGGTGAACAGCACCCATCGATACGTGACCCAACGAGCAATGGCGGCCAGGATCACCGCAAGGACCTTTGCTGCCAATAGGTCGGCGCCGCTCCAGTCGAGGAAGACGACAACGGCCAGATCGATGAACCCCGCAATCAAGGCCATGAGGGCGAAGGTGGAGGGGTGTCGCACCCAGCGACTCCCCGGATCGTTGCGGAAGGTCGCGAAACGGTTTGCGACATACGACACGAGGGCGGCAACGACCAGTGAGATCAGATCGGCACCGACGATGCCCAGCCGACCGGCCAACGCAAGGAACATCGCCACGTCGATCGTGGTGGTGGCCAGACCGACGATCGCAAAGGTCCGCAGTCGTCTTCGCACAGATCGCACTCCTCACTGCCCAGGATCTCGGCCGAACGTATCAGGTGTCTCGTGTCGTTCGGTTCCACCGCGATGACCGGCTGCTCGTACTACGTTCAGCTCTGTTCCAGAAGGTCGAGATCACGTCGGGAGTGGTTCATGAAAATCAGTGCAGCCGGGATGTTCGGGAACTCGCCGCGGCGTGATGTTGGCTTCATCCGGGCGTATGCCGAGACGATGGAGGGGCTGGGCTTTCATGCGCTCAGCGTGCCCGAGCACGTGGTGTTCTTCGCTTCATACCAGTCGAAGTACCCGTACTCCGAGGATGGGTCGGCCAACTGGGGACCAGAAACCGGCATCTACGATCCGCTGTTCGTCGTCGCTGCTGCTGCCGCCGTCACGACCACCTTGCGGTTCTGTACCGGCGTGCTGATCCTGCCCCAACGGCCAGCGCTGCTGACGGCCAAAGAAGTGCTCACCCTCGATCATTTCACGCAAGGTCGGTTCGAGCTCGGCGTTGGCGCCGGGTGGTCGTCGGAGGAATACGGCGCACTTGGCGTCCCCTTTGCCCGGCGGGGTCGACGACTCGATGAGTACATCGAAGCGATTCGGGTGTCGTGGACGAGCGATCGCGCCTCGTACCACGGTGAGTTCGTCGAGTTCGACGATGTCGTGCTCAACCCCAAACCGTTCACGCCCGGCGGGCCGCCGATCATCATCGGGGGCGACTCCGCAGCGGCAATGCGACGGGCAGGCCGGATGGGCGATGGCTGGTACGGCTGGTGGGCGAGCGGCGAACTCGAGCCCCACCTCGAGCAACTCCGAGCGATCGTTGCCGAAAGCGGACGCAGCATCGATGACGACGACTTCGACCTGAAGGTCGGACTTCCGCTCAGCACCGAGACGCCTGATCAGATCAAGGCCAAGATCGATCTGGCGCGATCACTCGGCGTGGATGAGGTGGTGCTTGCCGGCCACATCCCGGTCTCGGGTATGGAGGAATCGCTCGCAAGCCATGCCGCAATCGCATCGCTGACATGACCGGACGTGGCTGAATGGTGTGCCTTTGATGAGCCCGGTACGGTCGGGCATGGCTGAGTCGGAGTCCGAATCGTTCGTTGTCCTCGTCGCCGTTGCCCTGGAACTGGGCGACGCGTTCGTGGAGAGGGTGCGTGCCGTGCGGCCTGGAGCCGAACTGGTGTCGATGCCCTACGCCACGTCGATACCGAGCGGGGAGGCTCGTTCCGCGGAGCACGGCCACGGTGATGTCGATCTGAACGCAGCGCAGCTGAGCGACGCTGCTCGTGATGCGTGGAAGCGTGCCGACGTTGCGATCGTTCTCGATGTACCCGACGACCTCGCATCGCTGGCTCCGAACCTGCGTTGGATCCAATGCGCTGCTGCCGGCGTCGACAAATTCGACCTTGCGAGCTTCTCCAGAGCCGGTATTCGCCTTTCCAATGCGAGCGGCCTGGGCGCGGCCAGCATCTCGGAGTTCGTCATCGGTCGCATCTTGCAGGTGTGCAAGAACCTCCCGACTTTCGATGATCAACAACGACGACACGAATGGACGGTGCACTTCGGAACCGAACTGACAGGACGCACGATTGGCATCGTCGGGTTCGGATCGATTGGACGCCAGGTCGCCAGAAGGGCGCAGGCATTCGACATGCGGGTCGTGGCCAGTCGAGCGAGCGCAAGCACGGGTGACCACGACCCCGATGCCGACGCCATGTTCTCCTCGGCAGACCTCGACCTGATGCTCTCGGAATGTGATGTCGTTGTCGCCTGTCTCCCCTCGACCCCGGCGACCATCGATCTCTTCGACGCAGCGCGGTTCTCGGCCATGCGCCGAGGGGCCATCTTCTGCAACGTGGGCCGCGGCGTGCAGGTGGTCGAGCCCGATCTCATCGAAGCTCTCGAATCCGGCCACGTGCGCGCCGGCATCCTCGATGTCACGCGCGTCGAACCGCTACCGGCGAACGACCGCCTGTGGGACGCACCGAACCTGTTGCTCTCGCCGCACTCGTCGGTGTCGCTGGATCGCTACGCCGCCAACCTCGAGGTGCTCGTTGTCGACAACCTGCGCCGGTTCCTCGAGGGCGATCGACTCATCAACGAGGTCGACCTCACCGGAGACTGAGTTGAGCCAGACCCGTTGGTCGAGCACCCTGTGCCTGGGAACCCCTCGACGCTCACGACCGTGGCGGTCGAGATGGAGCTGACGGGTGGCCCGGTTCCCTTCGAGCGTGAAGTCGGATTGCGGAGTGTGCGAAGCTGCGCCGATGAGCGCTACGAGCAGCCAGCAAGACATCGCCACCTTCTGCAGAGTGTGTGAACCGGCGTGTGGCCTCATCGCCACGGTCGACGACGGTGCGATCGTGTCGATCCGCGCCGACGACGAACATCCGGTGAGCAAGGGCTTCGCCTGCGTGAAGGGCATTGCGGCGCTCGATATCCACCATGATCCCGACCGTCTCGACCACCCGATGCGTCGCGACGGTGAGGCGTGGGTGCGAACGTCGTGGGACGAGGCAATCACGGGCGTGGCAGGGGCGCTGCGCGACGTGATCGACCGGTATGGGCCAGAGTCGGTTGCCGCGTACGTGGGGAACCCGAGCGCGTTCAACACACTTCTCGGGCCGGCTTCGGGCTCGTTCTTCTCGCAGCTCGGCATGCGGCGCTACTTCTCATCGGGAACACAGGACTGCGCCAACAAGTTCGCAGGGAGCGAAGCGGTCTTCGGGTCCTCGACCATTCACCCGATTCCCGACATCGCCAACACCGATGCGTTGTTGATCTTCGGCGCCAACCCTCGTGTGTCGAAGGGCAGCTTCATCAGCATCCACAACGTCCACCGTGAACTGATGCAGGCGAAATCTCGTGGGGCGGCGATCTGGTTCGTCAATCCGCGGCGCACCGAGTCGGCGGGTGAGAGCACCGGCGAGACGCTGCAGATCCACCCCGACACCGATGTCTTCCTCCTCGCTGCGCTGCTGCACGAGATCGATGCCACGGTCGGCTTCGTCCGCGCGACCGACGAGCATGGCCGCCATGTCGAGGAGCTGCGAACCTTCGTTGCCGGCTACTCCCCAGAGGTGGTGGCTCCGATCGTCGGACTCGACGCTGAGGAGATTCGTCACGTTGCGCGCACCTTCGCCGCTGCCCCACGCGCCGCGGTCCACATGTCGACCGGTGTCAACATGGGTCGACACGGCACGCTCGCCTACTGGCTCGTCCACATGCTCAGCCTCGTCACCGGCAACCTCGACCGCGAGGGTGGCAACGTACTGAGTGTCGGTTTCTACCCGAACGCCAAGGCCGGCCGGCGCGAGTACGAAAGCGGTTTCACCGAGTCGGAGTTCGGTCCGGTACGGCGGGGATCGTTGCCGGGCAACTTGCTGGCCGAGCATGTTCTCGACGCCGAACAGCCGGTGAAAGCCCTGATCGTCGTTGCCGGTAACCCACTGCTCACGATCGGTGGCGAGGAGCGGCTGCGCG
>JBBQUN010000159.1:0-10904 GCA_038212405.1 Acidimicrobiales bacterium
GGGTCAGGGGCGGCGTTCTACGCCTACTACGACGACCGCCTTGCCGAGAACGAACGGGAGATCACCAGTTTCGTCCAGGGGTTCGACGACCAGTTCACCGATGCGACCGGCGCCCTCGAGGAAACGCGTTCGTCGTCGATCGAAGACATCCGGGCCGAACTCGGCCCACTTGCCGAGTTCGCTTCCGACGCTCGCGGGGTCATCGAACTTCCGGGACTCGTAGGGCCTTCGGTTTGGACCGTCGAGACACTCGACGATGCCGGCTCGAGTTCGATCGGTTCCGCCTTCGCAGTGACCGGACACAATGGTGGGACGGCTCTCATCACGAGTCTCAGCATCGTCAGGGCATCAACCACCAGCCCCTCACCGACCATCACCCTGATCAAGGGCGACCAACGCGTTGCTGCGACCCTTTGGGCCTGGGACGCTGGCAACGATTTGGCATTGCTCGTGACCACCACTCCGATCGAGCCGCTCGTGCTGGCCGACCCGGCGTCTCAGGCGGCGGGGTTGGGCGGTCGGATCTTTGCCATCAGCGGCATTGGTGGCCAGGGGGCGACCGCAACGCCGGGTGTTCTCGTCGATCGCTCGGCTCAGGGGCTCCAGCACACCGCTCCACTCGGTACCTTCTTCGTCGGTGGACCGGTCGTCGACGGCGAGGGACGGGTGCTCGGCATGGCAACCACGGGCTATCAACCGCTCGGCGTTGCCAGCGGTGCTGTTGCTCAGAGTCCTGACGTCGTTGCCTTCTGTTCAACGCTGTTGACCTGTGACGACACCACCGCCGGTCGTGCGCCAGTGGTCACCAAGGGCGTCGAAACCGAAGACTGAGTGGTGATCAGTTGCCGTTGCTGTTGACCGCGTTGACTTCCCAGCTCATCGTGGAAGTGACGCCCAGGCTCGAAGCTGTCGTTCCGGCTTCGATGAGCGTTGCCACACGGAGCTCCTCGCCGGGATCGATTTCGATCGCGGTGGTCGTGTCCTGGATTGGCGTGCCGTTGGAGTCGACCTGGAGCGGAGCGCCCGTCCAGTTGCCGGTGCTGTCGGTTGGGAAGCCGAGTGCGGTGGTCGAGTCGATCGCAGCAGGGGTCGAGCTGAGGTAGACCTCGGCGAACCGATCGGTCCAGTTTGCGCCCTGCGAACCCTCCATCTTCAGCGAGACCGTCAATGGCATGTCGCAGTCGTTCTGGATGCGGGCGACGTCGTTGTAGATCACTCGATCGCCGCTCATGCCGAAGACCGTGAGCTGGTCCTCTTCGATGAGTACCCGAGTGTTGCTGACGCTGTTGGTTGCGAACTCGACGTTGGCGCCGTTGGGATCGTTGTACGAGCCGACATCGCTGCCGGCCTTGGTGACGAGGCAGGTCGAGACGACGCCGACGTCGGCCGACATGTAGCTCTGAATGACCATCGAGGCGAAGGCCGGGGTGGCGAATACGGTCATCGCGGTGGCGGCCATGGCCGTCCGTCGGGTAACTCGTCCTTTGGTTGTCATGGTTGTTTGCTCTTTTCGTTGCTCAGTTGCTTGGGTGGGATGGAGCGCTCGACTCGCGTCGGTCGAGTGCGTGGTTCGGCAGGAGCCGACTGGTGACCTGTGGGCCGAAACCCCAGGTAGATCACGGTGGCGGCGACGATGCCGGCCATGGTTTGGGCGTAGACCCAGGTGTCGATCACCGGTGGGTTCAGCATGTGGCGGATGTACTGGTAGGCCAGAAGGAGGCCGCCCATCAGCAGGGCGGTTGCTTGGCCGTCGAGTACCTGGACCTTCTTGCGTAGGAAGACCAGTGCAGCCATGGCTCGCAGGGATCCGAGCAGAACGGTGGCGGTCGAGGACCAAGTCGTGATCTTCACGAAGTCCGTGAGATTGCCGCGCAGCTCGATGTAGGGGAGGACGAACTTCCAGAGCTTGACGGTGATCGTCATGTCGACGAAATTGGCGATCACGAGCGATGCCAGCGTTTGCACGATGAAGAAGAAGACGGCCGTGCCGAACATCGAGTAGAGGAACTCGGTGTAGTCCTCCTCGTTGTCGAGTACAGCAGTACGTTGAGCGCGCTGAGCCTGGGCCTCGGCGTGCATTTCCGCGTCGGTTTTGGTCAGGCGGTATTGGACTTGGCGCTGACGACGCGCAGGAACTGGCGCAGCGCTCTTGCGTTGCTTCTCCTGGCTTGGTCGCATGCCTCTGCCATCGGCAAGCGATAGGGGCAGCTGATGAAACTCAAGCGGGAATCAAGCGAAATGAGTCGCTCGGCCCATACTGATCGATCGGCGCCTACCGAGCGACGAGACCGCGAGTGATTCAGTTGCCCTTGCCGAGGATCATGATGGCGGCCAGCCCAGCGACGGCGGTGCCGAGCTTGACCGGCGCGATCGTCCTGGTCACAGCAGCCTTCTGGCCGACAAGGCTGGACCCGCGGTTGGAGGGGTCGAGGTCTTCGCCCTCGTAGGTGGCATTGACCTCAGCGCCGATGATGACGGCGATCGCACACAGCTGGAAGAAGATGATGAGGGCAGCGATGGAGCCGAGAAGGCCGTAGCTGTCAGGCATGCCGTCGGCGAAGGAGAAGTACAGCGAGAACAGAACGGCGAACAACAAGAATGCTGCGGTGCCGGCAATCGCTCCGGGATTCCACCAGGGGGTCGTCGTTTCACGATCGGGTGCGTAGCGGTACAGGATGGTCAGCGCTCCAGCAAAGAGTCCGGCAAGGAGTGGGAATCGCAGAATGTTGAGAACGACCTGGGTCGGAACCGACAGATTGACGCTGTCCATGACGGCTGGGAGGGCTCCCAGTAGGAACACGATGAGCGCAACACCCACGATCGCGCCTGCGGTGAACAGGTAGGCAATACCGCGTACCTTCCAACCCTTGCGAGTCTCGAGCGTCGCATAGGCCATGCTGACCGACAGCATCAGCTTCTGAACAGCACCGGATGCGGAGAAAAGGGCAAGGAAGATACCAAGGCAGAGCGCAATGATCCCGCCCGAGCCACGCGCTTCAGCGATCGCTGTCGACAACTGCTGTTCGACTACTTCGAAGGTCGCCTCGTCCATGTTCTTGGCGAGACCCGAGATCTGATCGGCGATCTCACTGGGGTCGGTCACGAGCGCGTAGACCGACACCAGAGCGATCAACGTTGGGACGAGGGCAAGGACCCCGTAGAAGGCGATGCCGGCGCACATGATGACCACGTTGTGGGTCTTGATACGGACGAGCAGGTGCTTGCCCATCTCGATGAGCGCAGGTTTCTCGGGTGCGGCCGATTCGACGGGCTTCGCTGTCATCACTCGTCCTCGAGGTCGACGATGTGTGCACCGGTGCGATCTCGTGCCTGCTTTTTGCCTACTCGGACGCCCTTCGCCCGGAACTTGGGCTGCGGGAAGTTGAGTCGGTCGATCACGACGGCGATCAGACCGAGGAGCACGCCAGCTCCGGCCAGGAGCAGAACCGTTTGTTGCGTCATGAGGTCGCCTCTTCGCTGTCCTTGATGAGACTCGGGTCGTCGGGCGGACCCGTTGTCGTCGAGCCAGCCATGCCTGCTTCAGAGTAGAGCGCCGGCGAGCTCTCTCCAGGCTTCGGTCGGAATCGCGGTCGGATCCTTCTGCAAGACCTGGACACAAACGTGGCTTGCACCCGCGTCGAGGTGGTCTTGAACCCGGGTGGCAATGGTGTCGAGCGAACCCCAGACAGTGATGGCGTCGACGACTCGATCCGATGCGCTGGTGAGCTCTTCTTCGGTGTAGCCGAGACGAATCAGGTTGTTCGCGTAGTTCGGAAGCCCGAGGTACACCGCCATGTTCTTGCGGGCGATCTCGCGAGCGACCGACGGGTCGGTTTCCAAGACCACCATCTGTTCGGTGGCAACGATCTTGTCAGGACCGACTGCTTCGCGAGCGATCGCTGTGTGTTCGACCGGCACGAAGTAGGGGTGGCAACCGTCGGCTGCTGCCGCTGACAGCTCGAGCATCTTCGGGCCAAGGGCGGCGAGGACTCGCGAAGGCGGCTCGGCGGGTTCGACCCCTCGGAACATCGAGCCATCCATGCGTTCCAGATACTCGCGCATGGTGCTGAGCGGTTTGGAGTAGTCGTGCTTGCGTACCCACTCGGTGAGGGTGTGGTGGCTGACGCCGAGGCCGAGCAGGAAGCGTCCGTCGTAGGCCTCGTTCAGCGTCTTGGACGCATTGGCCGTTGTCATGGCGTCGCGGGCCCAAATCGAGGCGATGCCGGTGGCGACCTTCATTTGCGAGGTGGCAGCGAGGATAACCGACGCCGAAACGAAGGGGTCACGCGAAACCGTTTCGGGAATCCACATGGTGGGCCAGCCCATGGCCTCGACCTCGGCAACGGTGTCTCGCACCACGCCACTCGGGTGCCCGTCGAGCACGCCTTGCCAGATTCCGAATTTTCCGATGTCGATCACGATCGCTGAACGTAGCCGGTCGTGTCCCGGCGTACCACAAGCATGACCGAGGTCATCGGCGAGTCGGCCATGCGCTGCTTGTACTCCATGTCCATCCCCATGTCGTACGTCGTGACGTTGCTGGCGCTCATTCGATGGATCTCGTGGAGCTGCAGCAGATGTCCGAGCGAGAGCGATCCAGCCTCAGCGGCATAGCTGAGTTGTAGCCCCCGGTACCGGTCGTTGCGGATACCGCCGAGGATGTAGCCAACGTCGGTGCCATCGACGGTGGCGACCACGCATCGAGCTCGACCAGTCGCTTGGAGCTGCTGCGATATCGCTCGGTAGAACATGCTCATTTCCGGGCTCGTGATCCCGTCACCCTGCGCTCCCTTCCAACTCGTTCGCTCGATGGCGTGGATCCGCTCGAACAAGTCAGGGGCGTGGTCGATGATCTCGAAGTCGAGGCCGAGCTCACGGCCACGACGTTGGGCGTTGCGAAGATTGCGGCGGAACTTGGCGCTTCGACGTTGGAGCCAGGCATTTGATCCCTCAGTCAGATCGATCAGCTGTCGCGTGATTCCTTCCTGAAGGCCGACGTCGCCAAGTACTGCCAGCTCTCGAGCAATCGCCATCACGGTTGTCTGCACGCTCGGGAGGCCCGGTATGGCCAGGATCGACCAACGGCGGTCGTCAACGAGCACCGTTGCGAGTTCAGCGGCGGTAGCTGCGTGGTCGCTGCCGAGGAGTGGGGAAGCGAAACCCCAGAGTGGTTCGAGCCCGGCGATGAGTTCGGCACCCTCCGCCGTTTGGTAGCGAGCGAGGGTCGCGAAGCCGGTGGCACCTTCCAGGATCAGCGGTTCGGCCTCGGGGGCGAACGCTCGATGAACGGGAACGGTCCAATCGACGCTGGAACACCACGGGTCGATGTCGGGCGTCGAGTCGATGGCGTTGTCGACGTCGACGCTGCTGGCAAGGAGTTGATCGAGATCGAGCGGCTGCACCGAAGGTGTCAACTCGCCGACGGAGCGGCGGCTGGGGCGTCAGATGGAGCGGTGCCGGCCTGGCGGCGAATGGCGCGCCCGGGTCGTTCACCGGTGTGCTCGGCGTTTGCGACAACCGCGGTTCCTGCGACCCATACCCATTCGATGCCTTCGGGGTAGCGCTGCGGGTCGTCGAAGGTGCCGACGTCGATGATGGTCGAGGCGTCGAAGGCAACGAGATCGGCAATCGCTCCCGGACGAATCACGCCGCGATCGGCGAGTCCAAAGACTTCGGCCGAACGCCCGGTCATGCGGTGGATTGCCTCGGCGAGCGTGATGACACCAAGGTCGCGGCTGTAGTGGCCGAGCACCCGAGCAAAGGTGCCATAGAGACGGGGATGGGGCCGACCCTCCAGGGTGGGAAGGCCGTCGGAACCGATCATGATGCCGGCGGTCGCAAGAACCGTTTGCACGTCGTCCTCGCTCATCGAATGCAGGATGACGCTGGTGCGCAAGTCGGTGGCGACCACGAGATCGGCAGCATCGGCTGCGTCCATACCGAGTTCGTCACCGATCGAGCGCAGGCTGCGGCCGTTCCACTCGGGTCGTTCCGGGCAGCTGGCAATCACCACCTCATCGCCAGTCAGCCCGCCGAACGCGTTGTCGGGATTGCGGAGCGTCCCCTGGCCGACGATGGCGCTCAGAACGGTGCTCCCTGCGGTGTAGGGATACTGGTCTGCGGCGATGCTGAGGCCATCGGCGCGGGCCGCCTCGATTTGTTGCAGGCCGTGATCGATGGTTCCCCAGTTCCTTCGACCCGTGACCTTCAGATGGCTGATCACGACGGGAGCGCCGCTGCGCCGGCCGATCTCGATCGCCTCGTCGATGGATTGCTGGTGGAGGTCGGCCTCGTTTCGGAGGTGGCTGGTGTACAGGCCGCCGGCGGCAGCGACGGTCGAGGCCAACTCGACCAGTTCGTCGGTCGTTGCGTGTTTGCCTGGTTCGTAGATGAGGCCGGTGGACATGCCGAGGCACCCCGCTTCGAGGCCTTCATCGAGGATGGCGTGCATCGCAGCGAGCTGCTCGATCGAAGGCTCGCCTTCGCTTCTGCCCATGGCTGCGGCGCGGATCGTGCCGTGCCCCATCAGGACGGCGACGTTCACCGACGCCGGGTTGGCGTCGAGTTGGTCGAAGTAGCCGCCGAAGCCTTCCCACACCGGCAGTTCGGCGTCGGGGTGGAATGACTGGGCGACACGGGTGGCCTGGCGGTGCGGCGCGGCACCCATGCCGCAGTTGCCGACGATGCAGGTGGTGACACCGCCGCGCACCTTGAAGGCCATCTCAGGGTGCAGTAGCACGGCAAAATCATCATGGGTGTGGGTGTCGATGAAACCGGGGGCGAGGGACAGTCCGCCGAGATCGATCTCGGGGGCGCCGTTTCTGTCGATCTGTCCGCCAACGTGATGGATGCGATCACCGGCGATCGCCACGTCGGCGATGACCGGCGCTGCGCCCGTGCCGTCGTACACCGTGGCACCTCGAAGGACCAGCGTGATGGCAGGCAGTGAACTCATGGCTGCAACCTAGTGACAGGTGCGACCGAAGGAAAAGGGGGCCGGCAACTACCCTGAAAGCTCGGCGAATGAAGGACGACGAGTGGAACCAACGAACGAGCAGGACGAACGCGAACCGCAACCCAAGGCCGGCCGAGACCTCTGGATGTTGTGGGTTGGTGTCGGCCTCATGTCGCTGGCCGCGGTCGTGATGTTCGCGACGCGGTCGGGCGATGACCCAACCGAGCCCGAATCGGGCTCTGCCACCACGCTGGCATCGACCGACGACACGGCCGACCCCGCAGGCACGACAGACTCGACGTCACCGTCGGTAGAAGCTGCTCGGGAACCAGTTGTCTATGTATCGCCAGAGGGCGGCGCTTCGGCCGACGGTCAGACGGTGGAGACGGCGGTGGACTCGTTGGTCCAGGCACTTGCGATTGCGATCCCTGGCGACGAGATCCGCCTTCTTCCTGGCACGTATCCGTTCACCCGGCTCGAAGGGGTCGGCGGTACCGCTGACGCCCCGATCACCGTGACCGCTCCCGACGGCGGTGTGGTGTTCGACCCGCAAACGGTCGATGGATCCGACGCACTGTCGATGCGTTCGGTCGAGTACATCGACTTCTCGGGGTTCACGATTCGAGGCGGGATCCACGGCTCGTTCATCCAGGCCTCGAACAACCTGACCTTCACCGATATGCGCTGGGAGGACGTCGGCCAGGAAGGGGTGCAGATCAACGAGGGAAGCACCGACATCTTGTTCGAGCGATGTGCCGTGATCGGTACCGGTCTGCGTGAGGGAGACCTCGGAGGGATTCCCTATGCGAACTTCGGCGAGGGTTTCTACCTTGGTGCTGACAGCGGCGTCGATCCGGTGGCAAGAATCACCATTCGCGACTGTGAGATCGCCAACACCACCGCCGAAGCAATCGATGTCAAACCTGGTGCCTTCGACATCGTCATCGAGAACAACCGAGTGCATGACATCACCACCGCCAACTCCGGAGCGATCGTTGCTGGCCAGGTGTACCTGGCGATCGTCCCGCATTTCGACGCCAACCTCGTCATTCGCAACAACTCGATCTGGAACGTCACCTCGACCTCGCAGTTCCAGGACGGCAATGCCATCAACGTCAACACCCCAGCCCTCATCTACAACAACGTGATGTGGAACCTCGAGCACCGCGGCATCCTCGTCGAGGCGAAGTTCGAGAACCGAGACGCCACCCTGGTGCGGATCTACAACAACACCATTTTCAACGCTGGGCTGGTGCCGATCGAGGTCAGGATCGGCGACAACCCCGGTGATGCGCAGATCATCAACAACATCGGTTCGACGCTCGACGGCAATATTGCCGCCTCGGCTGAACTGTTCGTTGACGCTGTTGGAGGCGACTTCCGCCTGGCTGCCGGGTCGGCGGCGATCGACGCCGGTGTCGAGATGGCAGATGTCAGTGGTGACCGAGACGGTGTGGTGCGGCCTCGAGGTGGCGGCTGGGACCTCGGGGCCTACGAGGCCGACGCATCGTTGTCACCCACCACCCAAGCGTCTGCTGCCACCACCACGACGACAGCATCGACGACCACATCGTCACCCTGATCGGCGCTCCCAGTCGGCTCGACCACGAGCGCTGCACGATCTCGCCGGAGTTCTTGTCACGTTTGTCCGTCGCCGTTCGTCGAGACAGCGGAGGTTCGATGATGAACGAACAGGAATGTGATGTGCCAGGGCGAGCCGGGGTGTCCGACGTGCTGGTGGTCGGCGGCGGTTTGGCAGGGCTCACCGCCGTACTTGGCGCCAACCGAACCGGAGCCAGCGTCGCGCTGCTCGACGCGCATGCGCTGGGCGGGAGGGCCAAGAGCGCAGAACGCAACGGCTTCATACTGAACGAAGGCGGGCACGCGCTCCACAACGGTGCCGGTCGGGCGATTCTCGACGAGTTCGGCGTGCCGGTTCGCGGTGCAAGCCCTGACACTGCGTCATCGCAGTTCGTCTGGGAGGGTGAGATCGTGCCGCTCCCGATGACACCGACGGCGCTGATGCGAACGCCGCTGCTCGGGCTTCGGTCGAAGGCCAAACTGTCTGCCATCTTCGCCTCGCTCAACCTCAAGCTCCCCGATGATTCGATGAGTGTCGACGACTGGCTCGACCAACGTGGCGTTCGCCCAGATCTTCACAAGTACCTGATTGCCATGCTTCGTCTCGGGTCCTACGCCGCGAATCCTGGAACCCAGCCCGCTGGAATGATGTTCCGCCAACTGCTCGCCGGCCAGGCTGGCGTGGTCTACGTCGACGGCGGATGGCAGGGTGTCGTCGATGATCTTCGGCGGTTGGCCGTTGCGGCTGGGGTATCGATCATCGACCACCATCGGGTGAGCTCGATCCGGCCCGAAGGACAGGGGTGGATCGCCAGCACCGATTCCCATGAGTACCGGGCGAAGGCCGTGGTCGTTGCTGTCGGAGGACCGTCGCAGGCGGTTTCGTTGCTGGGCGAAGACGGCGCCGATTGGGTCGAGCGGGCAGGTGAGCCGCAGCGGGCTGCATGCCTCGACATCGGCGGCGAGCCTGGGCGTTCGACCTTCCTCTTGTCGGCTGACGAACCGCTCTATCTGTCGTTGCATGCGCCGGTCGCCGACCTTGCTCCCGGTGGATCCCATCTCTACTCGGTGATGCGCTACCTCGATGGCGAGGCCGATCGCTCGGCAGTTCGGAACCGGGCCGAGCTCGAGCGACACGCAAACAACGGTGGCCTTCCGTGTGTGACCGACCGCGTCGTCGATCGATTTCTTGCGGCGCCAGTGGTGAGCTGGGGACGCCCAACGGTTGGAAGGCAACGCCCGACGGGGCTGGAGCGAGCCAGCGAGGGAGTCTTCGCTGCCGGCGATTGGATGAGTGAGCAACTGCTGGCTGATGCGTCGATCGTCTCCGGTGCTGCGAGTGGTCGAGCCGCAGCGATGCATGCGGCACGCCGAACTGGCACGCTGAGTCGATGAAGGCCAGCAACGCCGATGGCAACGTCACCACACCGGAAGGCGGCCGCGATCGTGCCGCCGAGTCGATCTTCGAGTCGGCCCGTCCGCGGCTGGTTGGGCGGGCCTATCGATTGCTCGGGAGCTTCGTCGACGCCGACGATGTCGTGCAAGAAGCCTGGCTGCGCTGGAACAGTGTCGAACGCGGCGGTTCCGACCGCGGCGATTCCGTCAACGGGGCTGCTGCCAATGGGGCTGCGATCAATGGGGCTGCGATCGATAACCCAGATGCCTGGTTGAACACGGTCGTCACTCGTTTGGCACTCGATCAGCTGCGGCGCCGCAAACGCGATGAGGCCAGCTATGTCGGGCCGTGGCTTCCAACGCCGTTGGTCGACCGCCTGGGTGACCCATCCGAAGCCGCCGTTGTCGCCGATTCGTTGACCTCGGCCTTCCTGGTGATGCTCGAACGACTCACGCCAGACGAACGCGTTGCTTTTCTCATGGCCGACGTGTTTGGTGAGCCGTTCGCGTCGGTTGCTGAATCGATGGACCGCTCACCCGAGTCATGTCGACAGCTGGCCAGCCGGGCTCGGCGCAAGATCCGCGGCGCCGAGGTTCAGCGCCGTGACGAAGCGAGCTTGGCGGCGGCGACGGCCAACCGCTTCCTGGAAGCGATCGTGTTGGGGAACGAACAAGCGGCGCGGGAGTGCCTTGCCCCCGACGCGCACTACCTGGCCGACGGCGGCGCCAATCGCCGCGCCGCTCGGCAGCCGGTCGTTGGTCCCGATCGGATCGTTCGTTTCTTCCTGAACCTGGTCAAACGATTCGAGGCCGACGCAACCCTGGAGCCGGCCATGGTCGGAGGGTTCCCGGGGTTCACGATCTCGGTGAACGGCCAGCTGTCGTCGGCGACCAGTGCCGAAGTGGTCGATGGGAAGATCGTGCGCATCATGACCATGATCAATCCCGACAAGCTCCCCGGCATGCGGCGGAG
>JBBQUN010000160.1:0-10856 GCA_038212405.1 Acidimicrobiales bacterium
GAGTGCGCTGCGACAGTTGCCGGGGCTCTACTCATTCGACAGCATCCGTACCTCGGGGTCGGTGTGGTTGACCAACACCACACCGGTTGGTGCCTACCGAGGTGCAGGCCAGCCAGAAGCGAACCATGCTCGGGAGCGCACGCTCGATGTGCTTGCTCGTCGCCTCGGCATGGATCCCATCGCGTTGCGACTGGCGAATCTCGTTCCCGCTGGCTTCGGACCGTTCCAGCCTCGCGGCCTGGCGTATGACCACGTCGATCCTCGGGCGGCCTTGGAGCAGGCGGTTGCGCTGGCAGACCTCGATCGGTGGCGGGAACGCCAGGCCGGACGAGTCGGCGGTTCCGGTCATACCCGACTGGGGATCGGCGTCAGCTGCTACGCCCAGACCAGCGGTCGGGGTGCGCCGTCCGATGGTGTCGAACTCCGGTTGCTGGCCGATGGCGCGGTCGAGATCTTCTGTGCCTCGCCCGCGCATGGTCAGGGTCATGAGCACACCTTCGCTGCGCTGGCCGCTGACCGACTCGGCATCGATCCGGCCAATGTTCGCTACGTCGATGCCGATACCGCGGTGCTCGGCCAGGGACTGTCGACGGGTGGGTCACGAACCACACAGGTACTCGGCTCGCTGATCGACCGAGCGTGCGATGCCATCATCGACGAGGCTCGGCCGTTGGTTGCCGAACAGCTCGAAGTTGCGCCAAGCGACCTGGTGGTCACTCCCGCCGGATTTGGTCGAGGCCCCGGCCTGGCGGTGATCGGTGTGCCGACCAAGCGCGTCGAATGGATCGAACTGGCGGCGTCGTCGACGAACGGCTGTGTCGAGGCGGCTCGACACGGTTCGGTCGTTGGGGCCACGCACCCCTTTGGCGCCCATGTGAGCGTTGTCGAGATCGATATCGAGACCGGTCGTTTCGTGCTGCTCCAGCACGTGAGCGTCGATGATTCCGGAACCATTCTCCAACCGGTGTTGCTCGAGGGGCAGCAGCACGGTGGTTCCGTTGCCGGATTGGGCCAGGCACTGGGCGAGGCAATCCGCTACGACGCAGGCGGCAATCCAACCTCGGGAACGCTCGGAAGCTACCTCGTACCGTCGATCGATCAGGTCTGTCAGCTGATCACTGGGAATACGGTCACCCCAACCGATCGAAACGCGCTGGGGACTCGTGGTATCGGCGAGAACGGCTGCAATGGAGCAACCGCAGCCCTGCACAACGCCGTCATCGACGCGCTCGCCGAGTGGGGTGTGGAGCATCTCGATCTGCCACTCGACCCTGAGACGATCTGGCAGGCGATCAACGCCGATGCAGGGACCTTGCCTTGAGCATTCGGCGGGCCCGATACCAGGGCTGGGGGAGTGCAGCCAAGGCAAGCAGGATCGGGAAGATCTCGAGCCGTCCGAGCAGCATGTTGCCAATCGCCACCCAGCGAGCCGCTCGGGGCAGGGTGAGGAAGTCGCTCGTCGGTCCGACCTGGTTCAGACCCGGGCCGACATTGCCGAACGTGGTCGCCGACGCCGAGAGCGCCGTGATCAGATCGACACCCATCAGGGCGATGATCAACGCCGAACCACCGAAGCAGGCAAGAGCGAGGATCACGAACCCGAGGACCTTGTTGGTGGTCTGTTCGTCGAGTACGTTGCCACCGACTCGAACGGGACGAACCAGGCGAGGGTGGAGCTGACGAAGCGTTGCCCGATGAGCGAAGCTCGCAACCGCGATGACTCGAACGAGTTTCACGCCGCCGGCGGTCGAACCGGCCATGGCACCGATTGGCAGCGCCAACAAGATCATCGCTTGGGCGGCCTCGCTCCACTGAGCGAAGTCGGCGGTACCGAACCCGGTGGTCGACACCAGCGAGGTCGTGGTGAACGCTGCGTCCCGAATCGATTGGTGGCCAGCGGTCAGCGGGTCAGCGGTGATGTGGAGCACCGCACTCATGCCGACAACGAACATGAGATACAGGCGAAACTCGATGCTGGTCAGCAGCGGCCCCGGCTGACCACGAAGCAGCCGAAGATAGAGCGTGAAACTTCCTCCGGCGAGGAACATCGCCACGATCGCTATCCACTCGATTGCGGCCGAATCGAAATGACCGAGCGAGGCGTTGTAGGGCGAGAACCCGCCGGTCGACACAGTGGTGAAGCTGTGCGCCAGGCAGTCGTAGAGGTTCATGCCCGCGAGGGCGTAGGCGGCAGCGAGCACGATCGTGAACCCGACGTAGATACCCCAAAGGCGGATCGCGGTATGCCGCACCCGTGGGGTGAGGCGTTCGCCCGCCGGTCCGGGTGCCTCTGCCTCGATCAGTCCAAACCCACCGGTCCCCATGGTTGGGAGAACGGCGACCACCAACACGATCACGCCCATGCCGCCGATCCATTGCGTGATGGCTCGCCAAAACAGCAGTCCGCGCGATGTGCCCTCGATCGGGCGAAGGACCGTGGCACCGGTCGTGGTGAAACCTGACACCGCCTCGAAGAGTGCATCGTCGAACGAGCGGAGTGTGCCGGTCGCGACGTAGGGCAAAGCGCCGGCAACGGCAAGGGCAACCCAGGCAATGGTGACGGTCACGAAGATATCGAGCAGCTGGATCTTGTCCGGCACTCTGGTGATGGCATAGAGACCCAGGCCCACCGCCAGCGAAGCGCAACCACACCACGTGAGTGTGAAAGCCTGATCATCGCCTTCGAGCAGCCCAACCAACGCGGAGACGAGCATGCCGACGCCGGCAACAGCAGCGGTGATCCCGGCAACGTGGGTTGGCAGATGGGCAAACCGTCGGCGCCAACCAGCATCGTCGGTGGAGAGCGCAAGCGAACGAACCGCCGGCCTCGGTTGGGGGAACGGGGCATTCATGCGGTGAAGAAGGCCCGGGCATCGGCCAAGGCATCGCCGGTCGCGAACAGCACGATGTGATCAAGAGCCCACAATTGTGTGCGTCCTCTGACGATCTCGGAGGTTCCATCGGAGCGGATCACGGCACCAACGAGGATGTCGTGAGGAAGCGCAAGATCGGCAACGATCGCACCATCGGCTCGGCTTCCAGACTCGATGGTCAGTTCGTCGACCTCGTTGTCGGATTCGAGGAAGGTGGCAACGTTGAGCGTGCCGCGCACATGGCGCAGAACTGCGTTGGCCGACGCCGTTCGCGGACTGAGGGCGGCGTTGATGCCAAATCGTCGAACGAGGGGCAAAAGGGCCAACTTGTGGAGCACGGTCACGGTGTAGGCCCCCTCGGCCGCCGCGTACGCACAGGCCAAGACGTTCGAGGAGTCATCGCCGGTGGCGGCAATCACGAGATCCATGCGACCGACGCGCTCCTGGGCCAAGAGTTCGGTGTCGGAGATGTCGCCCTGGACCACGATGGCCCGATGCAGCTCTTCAGCCAGTCGGCGGGCCCGATCGGGATCCTGCTCGATCAGGGTGACTTCGATTCCCTCGGCATGCAGACTGCGAGCCACTCGGGTGCCGATGGCTCCGCCTCCGAGCACCATGACACGGCGAGCCGCCCCGCCCGGTGCACCTACCAATTCCAGGATCTGCGTGCGCGCCGAGCGTTTGGTGAGGACACGAACATGGTCTCCGGGAAGCAGGAGCTGCTCGCCGCGAGGAATCGTGGTGACGCCATTGCGAGTGACCGCACCGAAGAGGAACTCCCAGTTGGGTTCGAACGCCTTGCCGATATCGGCCAAGCTCTGGCCGGCGAGCGGCGCGTTGTCGCCGATGACGCAGCCAATGACCTGGAGTTCACCTCCCGCCATTGGGTAGACCTCGTCGGCTCCGGTGGCATGTACGAGTTCGAGGATCTCGTCGGCGGTGTCGGCATCGGGATCGATGACGAGGCCGGCACCGACCTCGTCGAGCAGCGCTTTGCCGTCGGGGCCGCGCAACTCGTCGGATTGGATGCGGATGATGGTGGTAGGGACGCGGAACTGGCGGGCGAGCAACGCTGCTACCAGGTTGACCTCGTCAGAATCGGTGACGGCAGCGAGAAGATCCGCACGCTCGATACGGGCGGCACGAAGTGCTCCGGTGCTGGTACCGCTGCCAACGACCACTTGGAGATCGAGCGTCGACCCAATGGCCGCAGCGCGAACAGCATCGGTTTCGATGACCACGACATCGTGGTGTTCCGCCTCGAGTCGCTGGGCGATGTACCACCCGATCTCACCGGCTCCGATCACGACGACATGCACGCAGTGGATCTTCCTGTTGGCGGTCGGTACTCCCTGCGTTCCGGCAGGGCCAAGTTCAGACTAGACCGACGATGTCGACGATCAGGGATACGACCAGGAAACAGAAGACGGTTCCGCCCAGCACGGTGTAGTGCCAGCGTTTCGGATGCTCTGACCGCCAGAAGCGACGCATGCTGATCGTGATCGACACCATGGCGACGAGGCTGATGGCGATGCCCAGAGGCCGCCCGACCGAGGCGGCCATTCCCAGTGCCGGTGCGACAAACGGGAAGAAGATGTAGGTGAGCAGACACCGAACCGACGACACCAGCATCGATGTCTGAAAGGCGGATTGGGCTTGGGCCTTGGTGGCCGGCTGGGCCTGGTCGACTCGCAAGAACTGCCGCATGAAGGTGTCGGCCTTCGACCGCTCTGGCCTGGTGGAAACCGCTTCGGTCGTCGTCACCCCGCCAACGATATCGGGCTGTCGAAGTCACCGCAGACTCAGTCAGTTCTGTGACGAATTCTGAGGCATGCTGTGCACCATGAAGAGCCTCTGGTCCGACGCCATGCCGGCAGCACCCACGCGGCTGCCGTTGCCGGGGTCGGCCAGCGTCGATGTCGCCATTGTCGGTGCCGGTTACACCGGCCTCTGGACCGCTTTCTACCTTGCCGAGTTGTTGCCACATGGGTCGATCATGGTCATCGACGCATCCCACGTTGGTTTCGGTGCCTCCGGCCGAAACGGCGGCTGGTGTATCAGTGAGGTGGCGGCGAATGCCGAGCGTTGGGACGCCCTCGCTGGTCCCGGTGGTGGGGCACGCATGGAAGCGGCGATGCATCACACCGTCGACGAGATCCATCAGGTGTCGATCGCGGAAGGGATCGATTGCGATTGGGCCCTTGGCGGCGAGCTGTATCTGGCTCGGAACCCGGCCCAGGTCGTTCGCCTCGAGGCCGAGGTCGGGGGCGATGCCCGATGGCTCGATGCTGACGAGGCCGCCAGCCTGTGCAACGCCACCAACCTTCTGGGCGCACTCCACCTACCACAAACTGCGGCTTTGCATCCCGGCAAGCTGGTGGTCGGTCTGGCCGAGGCATGTGAACGACGCGGTGTTGTCATCCACGAGTCGACACGGGCGCTCTCGGTCTCCACGGGAAGGGTCGAAACCGATCGGGGCACGATCACCGCCGAGTCGGTGGTGATGGCGACCGAGGCCTACACCCGCGATCTGAGAGGTCACCGTCGGTCACTCGTTCCGCTCTACTCGCTGATGGTCGCCACCGAGCCGCTGCCTGCCGACGTGCTCGACGAGATCCGGCTCGAGACGCGACCGACGTTTGCCGATGCCCGGTACCGGGTGATCTATGGCCAACGCACTGCCGATGGTCGACTCGCCTTCGGCGGACGCAGCGCTCCCTACCGTTTTGGCTCGGTGATCGATCCCGAGACCGAGAACGATCCTGCTTCTCACCGGATGCTCATCGACACGCTGCACGAACTGTTCCCGGTGTTGCGCAGTGCCGAGATCACCCATCGCTGGGGCGGGGTGCTGGGGGTGCCGCGGAATTGGACACCCACCGTCAACGCCCTCGGCGACGGCATGTATCGAGCCGGGGGCTACGTTGGCGAAGGAGTGGCGGCCACCAATTTGGCCGGTCGTTGTCTGGCCCATTTGATCGCACAGGCCGTTGGCGGCGTACCGACCGACAACGATCTGATCACCCTGCCCTGGGTACGAAAGCCTTCGAGGCGTTGGGCCCCCGAGCCGTTCCGGTTCGCCGCAATCAAGATGGGTGCCGAGCTGTTCGAACGCGCCGACCGCTACGAGAACGCAACGGGAAAGCCAGCAAAACAGGCCGAATTCGTATGGAAGTACCTACGCCGATGACCACCGAAGCGTTTCATGTGCGACCGTTGCGTCCCGAGGACGGCGAGGCTGCCGTTGCCATCGAGGCGGTCAGCTATCCGTACCTCGATCCCGATCACCGGTTGCTCGCCTCCGATGTCGCTGGCCATGCCCGGCTGTTTCCCGAAGGATCGTTTGCGGTCGTCGACGGCAACGACACGTTGTGGGGGATGGCGTTGGGGTGGCGGCTCGATTTCGATCTCGAACGCCCGCTGCACACCATCGAAGACGTCGCCGACGAGTCGATGCATGATCCGAACGGCGATTGGTACTACGGACTCGACATCACTGTTCACCCGGCGCAACGGGGACAGGGCCTCGGTGCCCTGCTCTACGAGGCTCGACGCCAGCTGGTTCGTACCGAGAATCTGCGCGGCATGCTCGCCGGCGGCATGATCCCCGGCTATCGAGCCGTCATGGACACCGTCGACGCACCGACCTACATCATCGACGTCGTCGAGGGGCGGCGCACCGACCCAACGTTGAATTTCCAACTGCGGCAAGGATTCGAGGTGCGTGGCCTGTTGCCTGGCTATGTGAACGGCACAGCCGGCGGTGGCATTGCTACGTTCCTCGTGTGGGAGAACCCGGAATACCAAGCGTCATGATCGGTCGTCTGTGATGGGCGAGCTCGCAGCTCGGATCGTTCGCGCCACCGACAACTCGGTCCACCAGTGGCTCCCTGCCCGTGTGGCAACACCCAAGACGGTCGAAGCAGTCGTTCGACTGGTAGCCGACAACAACGATCAACCCAACCCGATGGCGGTCGTCGCCCGGGGTGGCGGCACCTCGACCAATGGCCAATGCCTGACCGACGGTCTGGTCATCGATACTCGCCAGTACCTTCACCGCATCATCGACATCGACCCAGATGCTCGCTGGGCCGTCGTCGAGCCCGGTGTCGTTGCCGGCCATCTCGACGCCATGCTCGCCGAGCACGGCTTGTTCTGGGCTCCCCATACCTCGACTCGCAATCGGGCAACCGTTGGCGGGATGATCGCCACCGATGCAGCAGGCAAGGGCTCACTGGTTCACGGTCGGACCAACCGGCATGTCGAGTCCGTCGATGTCGTGCTGGCCGATGCCACGGTGTGGACCGCACGGGCGCTGACCCTCGCCGAGGCCAAGGTCGAAGCGGCCAGGCCCGGCCGGATCGGCGAGATCTGGTCGGCCCTGCTTGCGTTGGAAACGGCCGGACCGTTCGACCTTCCCGAGCTGGCCCGCGGCTTCAGCGGATACGGGATCAGTCGTGTCCATCACGAGGGTCTGGTCGATCCAATTCCGGTTCTGTGCGGAGCCGAGGGGACGCTCGGGATCGTCGTGCGCGCCACGCTGGTGCTCACTCCAATTCCCAATGAGACAACCCTGATCGTTGCTGCCTACCCCAGTCTCGATGCCGCCCTTCGAGACGCGGTCGAGCTTGCCGGTCACGGCGCGGCGAGACCACCGATTGGTCCGTCGGCCATCGAGGTATCGGATCGAGTCACGCTCGATCGAGGGGCTGCGTCACCGGCGTGGCCAAGCCTTCGTCCCCATGTCCCTCACGGGACCGAAGCGATCCTGCTCTGCGAATACGACGTTGCGGCCTCCAGCGAGGCCCTCGCTTCGATCACCGAATCGTTGGTCACGAGCGGCCGAGCGAGCAGCCACAGCCTCATCACCGATGGTGGCGAGCGCTCCGCCATTTGGAAGGTACGCGCCGACGCGGTTGGTCTCCTCGCCAACGTCGAGCACGCGGCGCCAAGGCCAACGGCGTTCGTCGAAGACTGCGCCGTTCCCGTTGCCGACTTGCCCGAGTTCATTGCCGGCTTCCGAGCAATCCTCGATGGTTACGGACTCGACTACGCCATGTTCGGCCATGCCGATGTCGGATGCGTCCATGTTCGCCCTGCGCTCGACCCGATCAGTGCCGATCACGAGGCACTCATTGCCGTGATCACCGCCGATGTGCTCGAGCTGCTCGATCAGTTCGGTGGCATTCTCTGGGGCGAGCACGGGCGGGGTTTGCGCAGCGCGGTTGTCGATAGCGTGCTCTCGCCCGAGCTGATTCACCAGATGCGCCTACTCAAATCGGCGTTCGATCCGCTCGATGTGATGAATCCCGGCAAGCTCTATCGCCCGGTCGATTCCGACCAGCTACTGATCGGGCTCGACGATGTGCCCCGGCGGGCGGGCTTCGACCGAGCAGTGCCGGTCAGCATTCGCCGGGACTTCTCCCACGCCTTCGACTGCAACGGCAACGGTCTGTGCCATCACCACGGCGACAACGAGGTGATGTGTCCGTCATACAAGATCACCGCCGATCCGGTGCAGGCGCCGAAGGGTCGCACCGATCTGATTCGGGCCTGGCTGCACGCCGAGCAGAACGCCGAGGGGCAGGGCGGCGAGGGCGATGAGGCAATCGCCGATGCGGTTGCCGAATCGTTGAGCAGCTGTTTGTCGTGTGGCGCCTGTACGGGGCACTGCCCAGTACAGGTCGACATCCCGGAGCTGAAGTCTCGCTTCTTCGAGTCCTACTACCAGACCCGTCGTCGTCCATTTCGCGATCAGGTGCTTTCGCGCCTCGAAACGATCGTGCCGCTCCTGCAAGACGTCCCCGGTCGAAATTCGTCGATGGCTGCGTGGTTTGCTCGCGGGATCGGTCTCGTCGATCTGCCGTCGATTCCTCGATCGGTGAAGACCGATGACCTTCGTGTGTTCGATCCCGAGGATATCGATCTCGATGTCGTGGTGCTGGCCGATGTGTTCACCTCGGTGCTCGATCGTGACGAGCTCATAGCTGCGGTTGGCGTGCTCGAGTCGCTTGGCTACCGGACGGCGGTTTCTCGACTCGTCCCAACGGCAAAGTTCGACCACGTGAAGGGTCTGCGAAAACGGTTCGCTCGAGCGGCGCGTCGCCAACGGGTCTTGCTCGAACAGATCGAGCATGCGGGCGCCGTTGCCGTTTCTCTCGACCCAGCCCTTGCGTTGATGCATCGCCATGACTACGCGAAGGTCGACCCGACCTATCCAACTGCGGCGGTGCGTCCCCTGGTCGAACTGGTTGTCGACCGGCTCGACCGACTGTCGAAGACGTCAGCGCCAGTCACGATCGACTTGTTCGGCCACTGCACCGAGCAGGCGTTGGCGCCGAAGTGGATCGATCAGTGGGCCTCGGTGTTGAGCGCAGCCGGTCACGATGTGCGTCGGGTCGCCACCGGCTGTTGCGGGATGGCGGGGGTGTTCGGCCACGAGGCCGAGAACGCCGACCTGTCGCACGCACTGTTCGAACAACTGTGGCGGCCCCATCTTGCTCGGGCTGAGAACGAGTCGACCACGCCCGAGTCGACCATGCCCGGATCGACCATGCCCGGATCGACCATGCCCGAGTCGAGAACGGCGGTCGCCACCGGATGGTCGTGCCGATCACAGGCCGAGCGCCACGGCCAGCATGTCCTGAGCCCCATCGTCGTGCTGGCTGCCGGCCGGTACTCGCCAGCGAGCAGGCTTCAGGCGTGATCGATCGTCAACTCACCGGCCTCGTGCCGAGCGCGCAGGACCTTCTTGTCGAACTTGCCGACCGAGGTCTTCGGCACCTCCTCGATGAAGGTCCAACGCTCGGGCACCCACCATTTGGCGACGTTGTCGACCAGGTAGTCGCGAAGCTCGGCAACGCTCACCTCGGCACCGGCTCCCACCACGATGCAGGCCAGCGGACGCTCGTCCCACCGCTCGTCGGGCACCCCAATCACCGCAGCCTCCCTGACGGCTGGGTGGCCCATCAACGTGTTTTCGAGGTCGACCGAGCTGATCCACTCGCCGCCTGACTTGATGACGTCTTTCGCACGATCCGAGATCTGGATGTAGCCGTCTGCGTCGATCGACCCGACGTCGCCGGTCCGCAGCCAGCCATCGTGGAACTTCTCCTCTGACGGATCGAGGTAGTACGAGCCGGTGATCCAGGGGCCACGTACCTCGATCTCACCGGTCGAGGTTCCATCCCACGGTTGTTCCTCGCCGGCGTCGTTGCAGATCCGGGCCTCGACGCCCTGCATGACTCGGCCGGTCCGCTGGCGGTACGCCATCTGCTCGGCAGGGTCCTCGACCCACTGTGGATGCCGAGCCTGGGCCGCCATCGGGCTGGTCTCGGTCATGCCCCACGCCTGGACGACCGGCACGCCGAACGTGGCATCGAAACCCTCCATCAGGGACTGGGGAACGGCCGAACCGCCACAGACCATCCAGGTGAGTGAGCTGAGGTCGGCGTCTGGCCGGTTGTGGAGGATGTCGGCGAGGACCGTTGGCACCGCACCGGAGAACGTCGGGCGTGTCGCCTCGATGATCTCGGCCAGCGGTGCCGCTTGCAGGTGCTGCTGTGGCATCACCAGGTCGCAGCCCACCGACCAGCACACATACGGCAACCCCCATGCGTTGGCGTGGAACATGGGCACGATGATCAGCGCACGGTCGTACTGGCTGAGCGGCATTGCCTGAGCCGAGCTGCCCGCCAGGGTGTGCAAGTAGGTCGATCGATGTGAATAGGCGACCCCTTTCGGATTGCCCGTCGTTCCGCTCGTGTAACACATGGCCGCAGCCGAGCGTTCGTCGATCTCGGGGTAGTCGAAGCCAGGTCGCTCCGCCAACAACAGCGTCTCGTAGTCGAGCGTGTCACCCAACAGTTCCGCAACACTCGGGCTGGCGTCGTTGGCAGCTTCGGCTGCCGTTTCGCGATTGGCTTCGGTCGAGTCTGAAACGACGATGAGGTGTTCGACGTTGGGGATCTGATCACGAACCGC
>JBBQUN010000161.1:0-10771 GCA_038212405.1 Acidimicrobiales bacterium
TACGGCGTCGGTTCACGTATGTCGCTCAAGTACACCCGTGCGCTGCTCGACGCTGCGCTCAACGGCGAACTCGACGACGTCCCCACCGAGACCCAGGAAATCCTCGGTTTGCGTATGCCGACCAGCTGCCCCGGCGTTCCCGACGACATCTTGAATCCCCGCAATACCTGGGAAGACAAGGCTGCCTACGACGCCAGCGCCACCAAGCTCCGTGACATGTTCCGTGCGAACTACGAAGCCAAGGGCTTCTCCGAGCTGGGAATCGACGCAGCGATGTAGTCGCTCAGCCGACGCCGTCGTTTCAGGTGGCGCTGTCTTTTCAGGTGGCGCTGTCTTTTCAGGTAGCGCCGTTGAGAAAGATCGCTCGCAGCCCGAGACCCATCAGAAACAGGCCTCCGAAGCCGTAGAGCAAGTAGGTCCATTCCTCGAGCTGTTGGCGGTAGCTGTAGATGATCCCAACGGTGGCAAAGGCAACGAAGCCATAGAACATGTGGAACTGGCCGATTGGCTTGTCCTCGATGTTCAGGGCGAGCACACCAAGCATCACTTGGATGCCGATGGCGATCTGTGCGGCTGCGGTGAAGATCCACAGCGCCCGCTTGCGGAGCGCCTCGTTTCGATGAGCGGCGAGCGCCCAGAAGCCAGCAATCGCGTTCGACCCAACGACCACCCAAGCCCAGACTCCGTGGATACCGGCAAAAGTCACGGTCGAGATCGTACCGGACCGAACATCGATCGGTCCCGCCAGCGCCGTGCCCGCTACGCTCCCACCGGTGCAGCACCGCCAGTTCTACATCGAGCGTCTGACAGCCTCTGGCCGAGATCTCCCCCTCGTTGGTGGTGATCTGATGGTCGTTCGCTATCCGGAGAATCCGAACCTCGACTGGGAACTGATCGTGAAGACCAGTAGCGGTGAGCCCTTGGAGCAAGCGCCGTACCAGCTACTCATTTCCGGGCCGGAAGGGAACTTCACCGGCGACGCCGTGCTGGTCCGATCCGATGGAACGGCGCACGTTTTTCGTGGCGCCGGCGATCTCGGTGGCTTCGACGAAAGTGACTTCGGCTAGATCAAAGCCCGGGCAGGAGATCGACCATGGTCGGCCCGCCCGTGTTGGTCACACCATGGATCGCGAAGGTTTCGGATCCGAACATCGCCTGGAACGCCGTATCGGGCATGGCGAGGAAGAAGTCATCGGGAGAAACCTGTGACCGGTGCTGGGACAGGGCTTGCTTCTTCACCTCGACGTGCGAGGTGACGTCGATCTCGAACGAGAGGTCGTTCTCGGCCATGCCGAACTCGGCGAATTCATCGGGGTCGGGGAGGTCGGCGTCGGGCCCGAGCTGGTCTCGCATGGCGCTGAACCCAGCAAGTGCGCGATCTCGGTTGACGGTACCCATATAGACGCGATCGAGGCCGATCAGCTCGGCGGCGCGAAGCCCGACCTGGTGCACTTTGATGTGATCGGGATGACCATACAGACCGTGAGCGTCATAGACCGTGAGCACATCGGCATCGACAGATCGGAGGATCTCGCCGAGACGCACCGCTACGGTTTCGAGATCGGTCTGCCAGAAGCACGACGGGTTCTCATTGGCTGGCTCGCCCATCATGCCGGAGTCTTCGTAACCCAGCACGACCAACTCGGATCCGAGGATCTTGGCTGAATGGGCAAGTTCGACGAGTCGGCGATCAGCGAGCGCTTCACCTTCGTCGAGCACGCCGGGTTTCGGCTCGCCTTGCTCGCCGTTCGTTGCGGTGATCAAGACGACTCGGTGGCCAGCGGCGGCGGCCTTCGCCATCAGGCCACCCGTTCCAATGGCTTCGTCATCGGGGTGGGCATGGAAGCAGACGAGTGTCGACATGATGGCGAGGCTAGAGCCGCTGGCACATCGTGAGACGATCAGGCGGTTGCACTGTCAGGCGATCGCGCCGCCGCTTCGCAAGGAGGCAATTGCGTCGGCGTCGAAGCCAAACCCTGCGAGCACCTCGTCGGTGTGCTGACCGGGGTGGGCGGCCGGCGCTGGGGTTGCCGGAGGGGTCTTGGAGAACCGTGGCGCCGGTCCTGCCTGTGTGAGTCCTGCGACTTCGATGAACGTGCCGCGGGCGACGTTGTGCGGGTGGGCTGACGCATCGTCCATCGACAGCACCGGGGCGAAGCAGACGTCGGTGTGTTCCATGAGCTCGCACCATTCGGCGCGGGTCTTGGTCTTGAAGACCTCGGCGACGGTTTCCTTCATTGACGGCCATTCGCCCCGGGTGTGCTGGGGCGGGAAGTCGGGGTTGTCGCCGAGACCCGACAGCCGCATGAGTTCGGCATAGAACTGCGGCTCGATGGAGCCGATCGAGATGTACAGACCGTCGGAGGTTTCATAGACGTCGTAGAACGGCGCTCCGGTGTCGAGCATGTTGGTGCCCCGCTCGTCTTTCCAGTGGCCGTTGGCTCGCATGCCCCAGAACATGTTCATGAGCGCTGCTGCCCCGTCGACCATGGCGGCGTCGACGACTTGGCCTTCGCCGGTCGAGCGGGCCGAGATGATGCCGCAGGCCAGACCGAAGGCCAGCAGCATGCCGCCGCCACCGAAGTCGCCAACGAGGTTGAGCGGCGGGACCGGCGCCTGACCGGCACGACCGATCGGCTCGAGCGCCCCGGCAAGGGCGATGTAGTTGATGTCGTGCCCTGCGGCGAGTGAGTACGGTCCTTCTTGCCCCCAGCCGGTCATGCGTCCGTACACCAGCTTCGGGTTGCGGGCGAGGCAGACATCGGGGCCGAGACCCATACGCTCGGTGACGCCGGGACGGAAACCTTCGATGAGACCGTCGGCCTGCTCGATCATCTTCAGGACGGTCTCGACGCCGTCAGCATTCTTGAGGTCGACACCGATGGACCGGCGACCGCGGGTGAGGGCATCCTTTGGCGGATTCGCTGGATCGCCGCCAACGACCGCCGATGACCGCTCGACCCGGATGACTTCGGCTCCCATGTCCGACAACATCATGGCGCAGAACGGGCCGGGCCCGATGCCGGCGAGCTCGATGATCTTGACACCCTGCAATGGACCCATGGACTACTCCTAGTCGTCGACGAACCTCGCCAACGTAGAACGCCCGACGGGTGAGGACAAAGCGAGCGAGCGGACTCCGTCAGTTTCAGTCGACGAGCGTTGCGGTCTCTCTCGCGAGCCGAGCCCAAAGAGCAGGAGGAAGGTCGTGTCCCATGCCGTCGATCTCGACATAGCGCGCACCCGGAATACAGGCGGCGGTATGGCGACCGCCCGATGGGTCGATGAGGGCGTCGGCCGATCCGTGGATGACGAGTGTCGGCACCGTGACGTTGGCCAAGGCCTCGTCGCGCATGGGACTTGCAACCACGGCCCGGTACTGCCGGGCGGTCCCCTTCGGATCGACGCCGTGGTCGAACATCGCGGCTCCCTTGGCTGCGACCCAGACTGGGTCCCACAGATCCGGTGAGGCCCAGTACTGCTCGGTCTCGACTCGACTGGCGATCCAGCCTTCTCGGTCGCTGGGGGGCACGGCCATCAGCCCGGCCTTCGCCGACTCGCTCGGGTGCCCGACGGTACGGTTCCCGGTCGACGACATGAGCGACACCAGCGCGGAGACCCGTCCGGGGTGATCGATCGCCAGCTGCTGCGCGATCATGCCGCCCATCGACTGCCCGAACACCACCGCCTGATCCCAGCCAACCGCATCGAGGACGGCAACGGCGTCGAGCGCCATGTCGGACAGTCGGTAGCCAGGATCGTTCGCCGTGCCGGTCGTGATGCGCGTGGACCGGCCGAGGTCACGGTTGTCGAAACGAACCACATCGAACCCGGCAGCCGTCAGCTCGTCGATGAATCCCTTTTGGTACGCCACCGACGGCGAGCCAAGTCCGTTGATCAACAACAGCGGCGTGGACCCCGTCGCTCCCTCGAAGCGCTGGTACCACAACGAAACCTCGCCATGGTTGGCGAATGCTCCCTTGACCCCATCGGGGTCCGTCGTCGGCGTTGGGGATGATGTTGATGCGCTCATGCCGACTTCCTACTCGGCGATGGCGCTCCTGTCACCTGAACCCGCTGTCATGCGCTCGTACGGCGTCGCAACGAGGACGCGGTGTCAGACACCACGCCACCAGCGAGACTGTGCGATGTGTCAGATCCGTCTTCCTTCACCGTTGTCGTCGCCGCAGGTCCAGCCCTCACCGCGCGTCAGCTCCACGACCTGCTCAAGCTCCGTGTCGATGTCTTCGTCGTCGAGCAGGATTGCGCTTACCACGAGATCGACGGCCGGGACCTCCTCGACACCACCCAGCACCTTTGGATTGCCGACGAGCACGGCCCCCGGGTGGCGCTACGCATTCTCGATGACCCCGAAGGTCAACGCATCGGGCGAGTCGTCACCCGGCACGATCAACGCGGGCTCGGACTGGCGGGACGATTGATGGAATGGGCTCATCACCACGTCGGTTCAATCACCACGGTGCTCGACGGGCAAAGCCATCTCCGATCGTTCTACGAACGCCTCGGCTACGAGGTGACGGGTGCCGAGTTCATCGACGACGGCATCCCTCATCTTCCGATGCGCCGCCAGACCTCGCCAACGCCGGATCACAACGACGACCTGAATCGAGACCACCCGTGAACAAAGTGGCGATCGCGGCCCTCCTGCTCGGAAGCCTCGTTGGGCTCGCAGTCTTCGGTCCAATGCTCGACGGCACGACCAGTGCCGACTCGACCGAGTCAGCAGCGCCTCCCCCACCGCTCGCCGAGGCACCACCGGTCCTCGGACCAGTACCCGACCTGGTCGATCTCGACGGCTGGCTGCAGACCGAAGCGACCGATTTCGGTGACTTCGACGGCCGGGTCCGCATCGTGCAGTTCTGGACGTTCTCGTGCTTCAACTGCAAGGCGACGATTCCCCATCTCCAGGAGATCTACGCCGATGCCGGTCCGCGAGGCCTCGAGATCATTGGGGTGCATGCGCCGGAGTTCGATCGGGAGCGCGACCCTGTGGCCATCGCCCAGGCCGCGGCCGACCTCGGCGTCATCTGGCCGATCGCCCTCGACACCGAGAAGGCGAACTTCCGGTCATGGCAGGGAAATCGGCGTTTCTGGCCCCGGACCTACGTGATCGACCAGAACAATCAGATCCGGTTCGACCATATCGGCGAAGGTGACTACGACGAACTCGCTGCCACCGTCGACTGGCTGCTGGCGAACCCGCCACCCGCCAACTCATGATCGGTCTACTCGTCGAGGGATTTTCGTCCGCCCTGCTTCCGTGTTCACTCACCTTGGCGGTCCCCGCACTCGCCGTCGCCTTTGCGTCGAGGACCGAATCAACCGCGGGTCTCATCGGCTTTGCCGCCTCACTCCTGGGCTTCTCCTGGCTCCGTTTCTCCGACCGTGCCGAGGAACTGCCGCGCCTCACGATCGCTGCACTCTTGGCCGTCGGCACCGTCGTGGTCGTGCTTCCGGTGATCCGACGCCTCGACGCGGTTTCCGCCCTCGGCGGTCTGCTCGTCGGCATTGCTGCTGCCGCCCTCTGGGAACCGTGCGTTGGCGCCGAGTTCGGCGGACTGCTCGACGATCTACCGACCCGAGGCGGACTGGGTATGGCGATGTTCGCCATCTACCTCGCCGGCGTGACCGCGCCCATCATCGCTGCCGGGATTGCACTGCATTTCGTCCCCGACGTCATCACCCTGCCGATCCGACCAGTCATGTTGGTGTCAGGCGTCGTCGTCCTCACGGCACTGGCCTTCACCGTGGCCATCGGCCAGCAAGACCAGATCCTCGCCCAGCTCACCCGGCTGTCGACCTGACACATTCCGCGCTTCACTGACGCCATGAACACCAGCACCGACAGCGCACCAATCTGGCATCTCGCCCAGTGCAACATTGCTGTTGCCAACGGACCGACCGACAGTCCGGTCATGGCCGAGTTCATGGACGCACTCGAGGCCATCAACGCCGTTGCCGATTCCGCACCCGGCTTCGTCTGGCGGTTGCAGGACGAAAGCGGCAACCTGACGAACGTCAGGGTCTTCGATGAGGACGACATGCTGATCAACATCTCGACCTGGGAATCGATCGACTCGTTTCGCGCTTACGTCTACGGCGAGATGCACGGGCCCTACGTGAAGCGCCGCCGTGAATGGTTCACCAAACCGACCGACCTCCCCGTCCAGGTGATGTGGTGGGTGCCCGCCGGCACCGAGATCACTGCATTGGAAGGCCGGGCACGACTCGAGCACTTGGCGGCGAACGGGCCGACCCAGAACGCGTTCACGTTCGCGAAACGCTTCGACCCACTCAACCGCTGAGCCTGTGCCACGCCAGCAAAGACGAGCGTCACAGCTCACCGTCTCGACTCGACACGGCGAAACCTTCTACCCTGCACCGCTGTGCGCAGCTCCAAGGACTTCTTCAAGCCACTCGCCGTCGGTGCCCCTGCTCCGATCCGCGAGATCCCATTCGCCCCCTCCCGGATGATCCACTTCTTCCCGCCGTCCAACGAGAAGATGTTGGCGAAGGTCCCCGACATCGCACCAACGGTCGACATCCTGCTCGGCAACCTCGAAGACGGCGTGCCTGCCTCCGACAAGGAAGCGGCCCGTGCCGGGCTCGTGAAGGTCGGCAAGTCCGTCGACATGGGCAACACCCAGCTCTGGACTCGGGTCAACTCGCTCGACTCGCCGTGGGCGCTCGACGATCTCACCACGCTCGTCACCGAAATCGGCGACAAGCTCGATGTCATCATGATCCCCAAGGTCGAGGGTCCTGAAGACATTCACTACGTCGACCGGCTCCTTGCTCAGCTCGAAGCCAAGGCCAATCTGACCAAGCCGCTGCTGGTGCATGCCATTCTCGAAACCGCTCGCGGCGTTGCCAACGTGGAAGAAATCTGCGGGGCATCACCTCGCATGCAGGGTCTGTCGCTCGGCCCCGCCGACCTGGCGGCCAACCGCCGCATGAAGACCACACGCGTCGGCGGCGGCCACCCCGGCTATCTCGTGCGCAACGACCCCACCGGCGACGACATTCACGAGCCGCGTGACACCCACCAGCAAGACCTGTGGCACTACACGATCGCCCGCATGGTCGATGCCTGCGTGATGCACGGCATCCTCCCGTTCTATGGCCCATTCGGCGACATCAAAGACACCGTCGCCTGCGAAGACCAGTTCCGCAACGCCTACCTGTTGGGCTGCGTTGGCGCCTGGAGCCTGCACCCGGTGCAGATCGACGTGGCCAAGCGAGTGTTCTCACCCGACCCAGCCGACGTTGCCCACGCCCAACGGGTGATCGACGCCATGGGCGACGGCACCGGCGCCTTGATGCTCGACGGCAAGATGGAAGACGACGCCTCAGTGAAACAGTGCCACGTCATCGTCGAACTGGCGAAGCGACTCTCCGAGCGTGATCCCGAACTCGCCGCCACCTACGGATTCCAGGAAGCACCCCATGGCTGATACCTCAACTGCCCAAAAGCCCCGCCGCAGCGTGCTGTACATGCCAGCTGCCAACGCTCGGGCGCTCGAAAAGGCAAAGATCATTCCTTGTGATGCACTGATCTTCGACCTCGAAGACGCCGTTGCGCCCGATGCCAAAGACGAGGCCCGGGCGCAAGCCGTCGCCGCCGCCCATTCGGGCGAGTACGGCCACCGTGTCGTCACCATCCGCTGCAACGGCCTCGACACCCCCTGGGGCGCAGCCGACGTCGCTGCTGCTGCCGGCTCGGGTGCTGCGGCCGTTGTCATTCCCAAAGTCGGGTCGGTCGCCTACGTCGATGAGATCTCCGCTGCGCTCGACTCGGCCGGCGCCCCGGCCGACATGACGATCTGGGCCATGCTGGAGACCCCGACGGCCATCCTCGATGCCCGCCAGATCGCGGCTCATCCACGGGTCGAGGTGCTCGTGATGGGCACCAACGATCTGTACCGGGAACTCCGGGCCCAGATGGTCGCCGACCGAGGCCCGATCCGATCGCACCTGGCCACCGCACTGCTGGCCGCTCGCGAGGCTGGCAAGGCGATTCTCGACGGCGTCTACAACGACGTCCGTGACGACGACGGCTTCCGGATCGAGGCCCAAGACGGCTTCGAGATGGGCTTCGACGGCAAGACACTGGTGCACCCGAGCCAGGTCGAGCCGACCAACGACATCTGGGCGCCGTCGGAAGAAGAGATCGAACATGCCCGCAAGGTCATCGCGGCCTTCGATGAGGGCACCGCTGAGGGCAAGGGCGTGATCACCGTCGACGGCAAGATGATCGAGAACCTCCACGTCGAGATCGCCCGACGCAGCTTGGCCATCGCCGACGCCATCGCTGCCCTCGGCTGACTCACGCTCGGCTCAGGAGCGGCAAACGCCGTCGGCAATGGCGGCGGCGGCAACCGCTTCGGCCACTCGGATCGACACCGACTTGTCGAACACCGGGGGCATGATGAAGGTTTCGCAGAGTTGCTCGTCGGTGACCGAATCGGCGATCGCCTTCGCCGCAGCAAGCTTCATGTTTTCGGTGATGTCGGTCGCTCGGGCGTCGAGCGCCCCGCGGAAGATGCCGGGGAAGGCGAGCACGTTGTTGATCTGGTTCGGATAATCGCTGCGTCCGGTGCCAAGAACACGAACGATGTCTCGTACCAGTTCGGGCCGAATCTCAGGATCGGGGTTGGCCATGGCAAACACGATGGGATCACTGGCCATCGACTTCACGTCGTCGACGCTGAGCACGTCGGGAGCACTGACACCGATGAAGACATCGGCGCCGGCGATGACGTCGGACAACGAACCGGCGCGGTCATCGGGGTTGGTGTTCTCGGCGAACCACTGCTTCCACGAGTTGAGACCGTCTCGCCCGATGTGGACGGCGCTGTGGGAATCGACACCGATGATGTTGCGCGCACCGGCGCCGAGGAGGATCTTGCCGATTGCGACCCCGGCGGCACCGACGCCGGAAATGACGATGGCGAGGTCTTCCATCTTCTTGCCGGTGATCCGCAAGGCATTTTCGAGCGCGGCGAGGGTGACAACGGCGGTGCCGTGCTGGTCGTCGTGGAAGATGGGGATGTCGAGATGCTTCTTCAACTCCTCCTCGACGTAGAACGCACCAGGTGCCGCGATGTCTTCGAGGTTGATACCGCCGAAGGTTGGCGCCAAGCGGATCACGGTCTCGACGATCTCTTCGGGCGTCTTGACATCGAGGCAGATCGGGAACGCATCAACGCCACCGAACTCCTTGAACAACAACGCCTTGCCTTCCATGACCGGCATCGCACCCTTGGGGCCGATGTTGCCCAAACCGAGCACGGCCGAACCGTCGGAGACGATGGCAACGGTGTTCCTGCGAATGGTGTATTCGTCGGCCAAGGTCTCGTCGTTGGCGATGGCGATACAGACCCTGGCAACACCCGGGGTGTAGGCCATCGACAGATCGTCGATGTCGCCGACCGCACACAGCGACAGCACTTCGATCTTGCCACCTTCGTGCATCTTGAAGGTTCGATCGTGCCACTCCACCATGGTGATGCCGGGCGTCTTGCTCACGACATCGACCACGACCTGCTGATGCTCGACATCGATGCAGTTGACGACGATGGTCCGTTCGACGGTCGAGCCTTTTGCCACGAATGCGTCGACGGCATAGATGTTGCCGCCCGCTTCACCGATGTTCGTCGCGAGCTTGCCGAGTACACCTGGCAGGTTCTCGAGAATGACGTTTATAGCGATCGAATACTGCGTGGCCGGCGGTTTGGTCATGAGGACGCAAACTATCGCCCCCTCCGCTCGATCAGCGACTGCATTCGTGGCAAGGCACCGGACCGAAGTGGGTCACATGCCCAGTCCATTCCTCCCCGTCGTGCCAGCGAAGCTTGTGGATGGCCATCGGGTCGGCGTGCCAACCTCTGGTGATGGTGCTCAGTACCGGAGCGGTCAGGGTGGTCGGGGTCAGGGTGGTCGGGGTCAGGGTGGTTGCGGTCATGTGTCCACCATGAGCGCAACCGCTTCGCATCGAATCGGGGCGTTCCCCTCACCGTCCGCCAACGGTCGGGGATCGGCGAGCCCTGGCCCGGCCCTGGCCCAGCCCTAACCCAGTGCGACGTGGAGCCGATCGATTGCCGCTGGGGTGCGAGTACCCCACCAGAACAGATCCTGGCCGTCGACCTCGATCACTGGCGCAACGGTGCGTAGTTCGTCGAGGTGAGCGGGCTCGAAGACATAGGGTTCCGACGGCGCCAGCACGAGATCCGGTGCCAGGTCGCGCACGGCATCGAGCGTGACCTCGGGGTAGGTGCCGTCGTTGGTCCCCCCAAAAACGTTCTCGAAACCAAGCCATTCGAGCAGCGTGGATCCATAGGTCTGGGCGCCGATCGTCATCCACGGGCGTCGCCAGATCGGAACGAAGACTCGCCGCCGGTGTCCTCCGCTCCAGGGCGACGGCGCAGAGGCGAAGTCAGGCCAGGAACGGGTTTGCGAACCGAGTCCGATCCGGTCAGCGATCGCATCGAGTTCGGCTGTTACCCGATCGAGTCGGCCAACGTTGGTCACCAGAATCTCGATCCCGATCAATTCGAGCGCCTCGGCATCTTCGCGTCGATTCTCTTCTCGGTCGAGCATCACGACGTCCGGAGCGAGCTCGGCGATCGCAACAAGATCGGGGTTCTTGGTCCCGCCGACACTGAGCAGATCGGGCTGCTCGCAATACTTGGTGCAGGCGATCGGGTCGCGGTTCCATGCCCTGAGCGATTCGGTGATGGAGGGAACGAGA
>JBBQUN010000162.1:0-10752 GCA_038212405.1 Acidimicrobiales bacterium
CAGCGATGACCTCCTGCCGTTCGAACTCCTCGGCCGAACCACACCCGGCTACGGATTCGGACTCGGTTCCCGGGTCATGATCGACACCGCCGCCAGCGCCGGGACCGGATCAGATGGCGAGTATGGCTGGGCCGGTGCCGCCAAGACCTACTTCTTCGTCGACCCGGCCGAGGAACTCATTGGCATCTTCATGTCGCAGTACATGACCGGCGTCGAATCACCCGATCGTGATTTCCGCAGCCTGGTGTACCAAGCCATCGTCGACTGACTAGTGCCTGCTCGGTGGGGCGAGCCCGGTGGGCAGGGTCAGTGGGCGGCTTCGGCCTTGTGCGATCCAATGGGCAGTCGGGTGACGATGGCAACCACGATAGCGCCAACAGCAATGCCGAGAACGGCCGAGATCGAGGTGTTCACCAGCCAGCCGAGCACCCCACCGATACCGCCGATCTCGTGCACGGACTCCTCGATGCGATGGACGAAGTCGTAGGGTCCGTGCCAACCGAGTTCATCGGTGCCGACGAGGATGATGTGGCCTCCCACCCACAGCATGGCTGCGGTGCCGATGATCGACAGCCAATGCAGGAGCACTGGCATGCCCTTCACCATCAGGCGGCCGATCCGCTGTGACGACGCCGATGGGCGACCGGCAAGAGAGAGCCCGATGTCGTCCATCTTCACGATCAAGGCAACAACGCCGTAGACGATGACCGTGATCAGCAGCGCTACGACCACGAGGATGATCGCCCGTTGGAGCAGGCCTTCGTCGAGCACTTCCTTGAGGGCGATCACCATGATCTCGGCTGAGAGGATGAGGTCGGTTCGCACCGCGCCGGCGATCGTCTTGGCTTCGGCCTCGGGGCCCAGCATCGCGGCCGGCACGTCGACGCCGTGATCGTCGCCCTTGAGCTTGTGGTAGATCTTCTCGGCCCCCTCGAAACAGAGGTAGGTGCCTCCCATCATCAAGATGATCTCGACCAGCGTGGGCGCAATGGCGCTGAGCAACAGGGCGATCGGGAGAATGAGCAAGAGTTTGTTGCGGAGCGAGCCGGTGGCGATCTTCTTGATGATCGGTAGCTCACGCTCAGCAGCCAGCCCCTGTACATAGGCGGGCGTCACCGCGGTGTCATCGACCACGACGCCAGCCGCCTTGGCGCTGGCGCGACCGGCGGCGGCACCAACATCGTCGATCGAGGCTGCGGCCAGCTTCGCCAATGCCGCTACGTCATCGAGCAATCCGACGAGTCCACCAGCCATTTGTCTCCCCTACCTACGTCCGACCCGAAGCGTAAGCCCATTCGTCACGCTTGCGGCGATTGGTCGAGTTGGTCTCGTGCCCGCTGGAGGAGCAATGGGTCGGCGCGGGCAGCAGTGAGCCGACTTGATTCGGTCGGCGGAACGAGCAACGGTCTTCCCGACATTCGTGACACCAATGGCCATCTCCTTGCCACGGGCGACGAGGTCACCGTGATCAAGGATCTCGAACTCGACCGATGTCTGGTGGTGTCAAGGCACCCTGCTCCCTCCGACCAGGCTTACTCCCACTCGATGGTGCCCGGGGGCTTGGAGGTGATGTCGTATGCCACCCGGTTCACACCGTCGACCTCGTTGATGATGCGGTTCGACATCTTCTCGAGCAGGTCGTACGGAAGGCGAGCCCAGTCGGCGGTCATTGCATCGTCGGACGTGACGGCGCGAATGATGATGGGGTGAGCGTAGGTGCGCTCATCACCCATGACCCCGACGGTGCGTATGTCGGCGAGGACGGCGAAAGCCTGCCAGATCTCTCGTTCGAGACCGGCAGCAGCGATCTCTTCACGCACGATGAAGTCGGCATTCTGGAGGATCTCGACCTTTTCCGGAGTGACTTCGCCGATGATACGAACGCCCAAACCCGGACCCGGGAAGGGCTGACGCCAGACGATCTCGTCGGGCAGACCGAGTTCGCTGCCGACCGCACGTACCTCGTCTTTGAACAGATTGCGCAAGGGCTCGACGAGATCGAAATCGAGATCGTCGGGCAGACCACCGACGTTGTGGTGACTCTTGATCTTGGCAGCGCTGCCGGTTCCCGACTCGATGACATCGGGATACAGCGTGCCCTGCACCAAGAACTTGGCGTCTTCGATGCCGCCCGACGCTTCCTCGAAGACACGAATGAAGGTCTCGCCAATCGCCTTGCGTTTCGCTTCGGGTTCAACGACACCCGCCAGTTTGGCGAAGAAGCGGTCGCCGGCACGGACATGGATGAGTTCGATGCCCTGATGCTTCTGGAACGTCTCGACCACCTGGTCGGACTCGCCCTTGCGCATCAACCCCGTGTCGACGTAGACGCACGTGAGCTTGTGGCCGATCGCCTTGTGCACGATGGCGGCAGCAACTGCGGAATCGACGCCACCGGAGAGACCGCAGATGGCGCGGCCTTCGCCAACCTGGGCGCGGATGGCAGCAACCGACGAGTCGATCACCGAGTCCATGGTCCAGTTCGGATCGCATCCAGCGAGATCGTGGAGGAATCGCTCGATGACGGCCACGCCGTTCTCGGTGTGGCCGACCTCGGGGTGGTATTGCACGGCGTAGATCTTGCGATCGGTGCTCTCGAACGCAGCAACCGGAGCATTCGGGGTTGCCGCGACCGAGGTGAATCCATCGGGAACGTCGGTGACGGCATCGAAGTGACTCATCCACACCGTCTGCTCGGCCGGGAGCCCGGCGAGCAGGGCCGAATCACCAGCACACGACAAGGTGGTGCGGCCATATTCGCCGCGGTCGTCTCGGCCGACCGTACCGCCCAACTGCTTGGCGATCAACTGTGCGCCGTAACAGATACCGAGGATCGGAACGCCGAGGTCGTAGATGGCGGGATCGAGGGTGGGGGCACCGTCGACGTTCACACTCTTGGGCCCGCCCGACAAGATGATGGCAGCGGGCTTTCGTTTCGCCAGATCGTTGGCAGCAACGGTGTGGGGGATGATCTCGGAGTAGACACGATGCTCGCGGACTCGACGAGCGATCAGCTGCGCGTACTGCGCACCAAAATCAATGACGAAGACCACTTGGTCTGGTGTGGCCGTTGCCGCGTTTGCTGCAGCATTGGCCTGGGTGACGGCATTGGCCTGAGTGACAGCAATCGTCTCGGAGGCGCTGATCATGGCTCCATCACCACCAGTTCCGCCTTCTGGAGATCCTTGATCGACTCATAGCCAAGGGTGGCCATGGACTGGCGCAGGGCGCCAGCAACGTTCGATCGACCATCGGCGGTCGATGCCGGGCCGTTGAGCACCACCTCGAGTGGGCCAACAGCATCGATCTGGAGCAGGCGAGCCTGGGGGAGTTCAGGATGCACGGTAGAACGACCCCAATGCCAGCCCCGTCCCGGAGCCTCCTCGGCCGAGGCAAACGTGGTGCCGAGCACAACGGCGTCAGCACCGCAGGCGACAGCCTTGGCGATGTCGCCACCGGATCGGACACCACCGTCGGCGATGACGTGCACGTACACGCCGGTTTCATCGAGATGGCGCATGCGGGCCGCCCGCACATCGGCGAGGGCCGTGGCGAGGCCGGAGCCGACACCGGTGACCGAACTGCTGGTGGCGGAGCGTCCGCCGTCGATGCCGACCAATACCCCGGCTGCGCCGGTCCGCATCAGGTGCAGCGCGGCCGAATAGCTGGCGCAACCGCCAACGACGACGGGGGTTTCGAGCTCGCGGACGAACTGTTTCAGGTTGAGCGGAGCCTCTTTGCTCGACACGTGCTCAGCCGAGATCACCGTGCCCTCGATGACGAGCAGATCGAGTTCGGCCGAGAGCAGTGTCTTTGCCAACGAGGCAACCCGCCGAGGTGAGACCGCACCGGCGGCATAGACCCCGGCCGCTCGAAGATCGCGGATGCGCTGCGTCACCAGGTCGGGGTCGACCGGGGAGGCGTACAGCTGACGAAGGCGGTCGAGTGCGGCGTCATGATCCATGACGCCCAGCTCGGCGAGCATGGGATCGGGGTCGGCGTGGCGGGTCCAGACTCCTTCGAGATCGAGCACGCCGAGACAGCCAAGCTTGTCGAGCGCAATGCAGGTGTCGGGGCTGGTCACTGAGTCCATCGCGGCGCTCATGATCGGCAGGCGCAGGCTGTAGGCATCGATCTGCCAACCCAAGTCGATCAGGTCGGCGTCTCGGGTTCGCTTCGATGGCAGGAGCGCCAAGTGGTCAAGACTGAACGATCGGCGCCCTGACTTGCCCATTCCGATCTCGATGTCGGCCACGGTGTCTCCTCGCGAACTGCACTTGGGCGGTGGAACAGCGGTTCCGCTCTCACGTCTGCCCTCAACGAAGCGGCCAGGCTACCGGGAATGGGAGGTGGCCAGGAAGAATCGTCAGGACGTGATCGCCATCGATCGACGCTGTGCTCAGTCCTTGATCAGACCCTTGAGAATTGCCTTCGCCATTTGGGCGTTCATCTCGAACAGGGCCTGGCTTCCCGACTCGGTGATCTTGCGCACCACCGACCCACCAGTGGCCGTTTCCACCGCATCGAGGCTCGACAACGTGGCGTCTCGCGTGGCATCGGTCGCCCGATAGCCCATCGTGGTCAGCGCCTTGAACAGATCGCTCTGTGCGATGGGGCCGGGTGCGGACTTGGCGATCACCGCCAGCGCGTCCTTGGTCAGCTCTGCTGATTGAGTGACGATGTCATTGGCCGTCGTCGCCGTGGTGTCGATGCCATCGACCGACGCCAGCCATCGCCGTACCTTCTGCACGATCTCGTCGTGGGTCTCACCTTGGAACGACAGTTCAGCCATGCCAAGGAGACTAGTCGGAGGTCGCAGCACCAGACCCGAGCAGTCGGCGAGAACGACGAGCGGTGATCACCACAGCGATCGCCACCACCGCGCCCAGGACTCCCGAAACAACGGCCAGTGGTGCACCAGGACCAGCGCCCAGTCCACTCCTCACGACAGCAATGCCAGCCCCGAGGCTGATGAGCGAAGCGGCGGCCAAGAAGACAGCGCCGACCCGCTCTCTGGCAAGGCTGACCATCAGTACCGACCCGAGGCAGAGAACCGGCAACAAGAACCAGATCACTCGAAACGGGGTCAGTTGGTCGAGTCCGAGCCGTTGCGCCGATCGGAACATCTCGTAGCTGTTGCGACTGGCCGAACCCGATCGGATCCATTCGAGTTGCGTTGCGAGTTGTATCACGGCGCACGACGCGAACGTGGTGGCCACCGCGACGCGGCGTTCGTTCATCGCAACGCCTCCCGCAACTGCCGGGCGAGGTTGCCCTGCACGACCTCGACATCGGTGAGTCCCAACCAGGTTGCCAACTCTTCGAGGTTGGCAGCCATCGCCTCAGCCACCTCGACCGGGTCGACAGCGGCTTCGACGTAGGCTCCTTTGACTCGGAGCACACCGGCGGAGCGGTCAGCTTTGAGGTCGACTCGCCCAACCAAATCCTCGCCGAGCAAGAACGGCAACACGTAGTAGCCGTATTCCCGTTTTGGTTCGGGCACATAGATCTCGATTCGATAGCGAAAGTCCCAGAGCCGTTCAGCCCGGTCTCGAAACCACACGACCGGATCGAATGGGCTCAACACCGTCGCAGCAGCAATCGATCGCGGTCGCTTCGCCTCTGGGTGCAAGTAGCCCGGTGTCGTCCATCCTTCGACCGATACCAGTTCGAGCCTGCCCGCTTCGACCAGTTCGGCGAGCAGCGGCCGCGCCTGCGGCAGCTTGATCCGGAAGTAGTCAGCGAGATCAGCCGCGGTGCCAATGCCATGCGACTTCGCTCCGAGCATCAGCATCTCGGTCTGCGCCTCGGCTTTGGTCGGCGTCGGCTGGCGCAACACCGCGTCGGCGACGATGCGGTTCGGTAGGTCGTAGTGGGTCGTGAACTGGTGGTCTCGGTGATGGATCGAGAGGCGCCCGGTGACATACAGCCATTCGAGCGCCAGCTTGCCCCTGGGCATACCCCACCACGGACCGGTTCGCCTGCCCGGATCAGCCAGATTCTTGATCGATCGGTGGCCATGCTGTGCGATTTCAGCGAGGATCGCTGCCAGGTATTCGGGTTGGCTTTCCTCGAGTTCGCGGCCGGCCTTCCAGCGACCGGCTTCCATCCTCCATCGCAGCAACGGGTGCAACTCGATGGCGGTGATCGACGCTTCGTGCGCCACGTATTCGTGGTTCTCCCCCGACCGCCAGATCCACTGATCGAGGCGGTCACGGTCGTAAGGGCCGAGACGAGCGAACATCGGCAAGAAGTGGGACCGGGCCAACACGTTGACCGAGTCCAACTGCAAAATGGTCATCCGGTCGAGCGCTCGGCGGAAATGACGGACATCGACCGCTCCGGCAGGTCGTTTGTCGGCGAACCCTTGTGCTGCGAGTGCGATTCGGCGAGCGTCGGACCGCGACAGCGAACGAGTCGGCTCCGTCACTGAGCCGTGACCAGCTGGAGCAAGTTGTGCACCATCCGAGCGGTGGCGCCCCACAGTGTGTCGCCAGCCAACTCGAAGAAATAGATCGCCATTTCGTGGTCGTCGCGGGTCCAGATCTCTTCGCGATAGATGAACGGATCGGCGAGTTCTCGAAGCGGGACGTGGAGAATCCCGTCGACCTCATTGGGTTCGGGCGTGAGTGCGTAACCCCGGTCGATCAAGCCAACGAACGGCACGATGAACGACGGACTCGACACGGTGGTGAGCCGATCGAGTTCACCGACCACCTGCACCGCATGCGGCGGGAGATCGATCTCCTCGTGCGTTTCGCGCAATGCCGTGGTCACCAAATCCGGATCGCCCGGCTCGAGTCGACCACCGGGAAAACACACCTCACCCTTGTGCGAGCGGAGGTGCCAGGCCCGGCGAGTGAACAGCAGCTCGGGACCATCAACACCATCGCTGAAGGGCAGGAGCACTGCCGATGGCGGGCGACCGCCGACCGTCTCTGCCAACGGCCGATGGGGGTTCGAGCCGGCAACCAGGTCGGCGATCTCGGCTACCGACGCAGGGAGCTCGCGACCGGCCCACGGCGCGCGCTCTCCCAAGCGCGTCCCCGGGGGCCGCGGAATGTGCTGCGGGCCACCGCGCCCTGGCGGTGGACGAAAGATCAGGACCGCTCCTTGGCGAAAGGAGCGAGTGACCGCCCGACGGGCTCGATCAGTCTGGCTGATAGTGGCAGCGGACGTTCGATCTCGAGCACGGGGGGAGACTACCGCTGTTCTCGTCCTCGTCCAGCGAGTCAGACCAGTCGTGAGTCAGACTGGGGTATGACTTGGTTCGATGCGTTGCGAACAGCCCTGTATCGAAATCCACGACTGACAACGTCGGCGAGCGAGGCTGGATCGCGACGGTCGCCGCAGGCGTTCAGCAACGCCGGTCGAGTGGCCGGCCCTCCGACGTCGTCAAACGGCGCAAGTTCGATGCACCTGCGATGGGTCTTCGCCGGCCAGACCCGCCCAGCGTTTCGCGAGGTGTCGGTGGTGTTCACCGTGGTCGTACCGCCGACCGTGCCGTCGTTGTATTTCTGGGCGCTCCAAGCAAGCTTCGGCTCGAACGGCAACACGCTCGGCGCGGCCCACATGGGTCTGCAGCATCACCCCCGGCACCCAGACAGTGGGGCGGTGAACTGGGGTGGCTACCGCAACGGCGGTGGCCAACTCGAGGGCTCGACGTCGTCGCTCCCCTCGGCGCTGAACAACCTGAACAGCCGCGACTATCGCTGGCGGGCCGGTGCCCCGTACCGCTACCGCATCGCCCCCTCCCCCGAACGGGGCTGGCGGGCGTCGATCACCGACATCGAGCGGGGGGAGACCACCGTGATCCGCGACCTCTGGTCGCCGGAGCACACCAACGAGCTCAGCGAGATCGTCATGTGGAGTGAGGTCTTCGCCGACTGCGACGCACCAAGTGTTCGGGTCGAATGGTCCGAGCCCCAGGGCGTCACCCTGCACGGCGAAACCGTGTCGCCGGTAGCGGTCAGCACCAGCTTCCAGCGCCACGAGGACGGCGGGTGTGCCAACACCACTGCCGCCATCGCCGAGGCTGGCAGCAGTGGTGTTGCCATCGCCCAGATCACCAACAGCGAACGCTCCGTTGCCCACGGCACGCACCTGCCCCTCGCCTGACCTGAGCACCGCCGTCGTTCCCTGGAGCGACGGTCGATGAAAACGACCGAACGGCCGGTCCGAAAGGACCGACCGTTCGTGTTGTTCGTTCAGCGTGAGCCGAGCGGGATGTCAAGCCGGGAGGCTTGGTTACATCATGCCGCCCATGCCGCCCACGTCGTGCGTGTGACAGCGCCCATGTCGGGCCGAGCGGCTGATCGAACTACATCATGCCGCCCATGCCGCCCATGCCACCCATGTCTGGCATGCCGCCGGAGCCGTCTTCTGGCTTGTCGGCGATGAGTGCCTCGGTGGTGAGCACCAATGCCGCGATGGACGCTGCGTTCTGCAGCGCAGCGCGAGTGACCTTGGCAGGGTCGGTGATGCCGGCCGCCATGAGGTCTTCGATGACACCGGTTGCGGCGTTGAGACCGATGTTGCCGGAGGCTTCTTCGACCTTGGCCACCATGATGGCGCCTTCGAGTCCAGCGTTCATGGCGATCAGCTTGGCGGGCGCCTCGAGGCATTCCCAGACCGAGCGGGCACCAGTGGCTTCGTCACCTTCGAGGCCTTCGAGGACCTTGGCAACGGCGGGACGGGCACGCAGCAATGCGGTACCGCCGCCGGCAACGACACCCTCTTCGAGGGCAGCGCGGGTGGCCGACAACGCATCTTCGATGCGGTGCTTCTTTTCCTTGAGCTCGACCTCGGTTGCCGCGCCGACCTGGATGACGGCAACGCCGCCGGCCAGCTTGGCCAGGCGCTCCTGGAGCTTCTCACGGTCCCAGTCGGAATCGGTGTTGTCGATCTCGGCCTTGATCTGCGAGACGCGACCAGCGACATCATCGCTTTCGCCTGCACCCTCGATGATGGTGGTGTTGTCCTTGGTGATGACGACCTTGCGAGCCTGGCCCAGCATGTCGACGGTGACACCGTCGAGCTTGAGGCCGACCTCTTCGGCAACGACCTGGCCACCGGTGAGGATGGCCATGTCCTGCAGCATCGCCTTACGGCGCTCGCCGAAGCCCGGGGCCTTGACCGCGGCCGAGGAGAAGGTGCCGCGGATCTTGTTGACGACGAGTGTGGCCAGGGCTTCGCCTTCGATGTCTTCGGCGATGATCACGAGGGGCTTGGAAGCCTGCATGACCTTCTCGAGGACGGGGAGGAGATCCTGGACCGAGGTGATCTTGCCCTGGACGAACAGGATGTACGGATCTTCGAGAACCGCTTCCTGTCGCTCGGGGTCGGTGACCATGTAGGGGCTGATGTAGCCCTTGTCGAACTGCATGCCTTCGGTGAACTCGAGTTCGATGCCGAAGGTGTTCGACTCCTCGATGGTGACGACACCGTCTTTGCCGACCTTGTCGATGGCCTCGGCGAGGACGTCGCCGACGCTCTGGTCAGCGGCGGAGATGGCGGCGACCTGGGCGATTTCTGCCTTGTCGTCGATTTCCTTGGACTGGTCGGCGATGGCCTGCACTGCGGCGGCAACAGCCTTTTCGATACCGCGCTTGAGACCCATTGGGTTGGCGCCGGCCGCGACGTTGCGGAGACCGTTCTTGATGAGGGCCTGAGCGAGCACGGTGGCAGTGGTGGTTCCGTCGCCAGCGACGTCGTTGGTCTTGGTGGCGACTTCCTTCACGAGCTGGGCGCCCATGTTCTCGAACGGGTCTTCGAGCTCGATCTCACGAGCAATAGATACGCCGTCATTCGTGATGGTCGGCGCACCGAACTTCTTGTCGAGGACGACGTTGCGGCCCTTTGGGCCGAGGGTGACCTTGACCGCATCGGCCAACTGGTTCACGCCGGCCTCGAGGGCACGGCGCGCTTCTTCGTCAAACTTGATGATTTTAGACATGGTTCAGAATCTCACTTCACGATTGCGAGGACGTCGCGGGCGGTCAGGATGAGGTAGTCGACACCTTCGAGAGCGATCTCGGTGCCCCCGTACTTGGAGTAGACGACGACATCACCGACGGCGACTTCCATGGGGATCAGTTCGCCGGTGTCGGAACGGCGGCCAGCGCCGACGGCAATGACGTCGCCCTGTTGGGGCTTTTCCTTGGCGGTGTCAGGGATGACAAGGCCGCTGGCAGTGGTTGCCTCGGCTTCTTTGGCCTTGACGACGATGCGATCATCGAGTGGTTGCAGGTTCATGCAGATTCGCCTCCGTACGGCGTGATCTCGGACTAGGACCGGTAGCTGATCAGATCAGAAGACATCAGTTACCGAGCACACCGATCTTGCGGTTAGCAGTCTCGGTGTGCGACTGCTAACACTACCGACCATGACCGCCGCCGCCAACCCAGACTTTTCCGAGTTCACTTCAAGTTCATCAAAACATTGAAGAAAACCTGAGTCGACTCGACTCAGGTTGGAGCGTCATGGTCCTCGTCAAGGCATGATCGCCTACGAACGATGCTTGGCCCTCGGCGCGGCCCCTGCAAGACTGACGGCTTGAGCGAAAACGGCGTTGCGGACGAATTGAAGATCCCGACCGACTCGTTGGTCGAGCTCGTTGTCGATGACACCGAGCGACAGCTCCTCACGCCCGTTCTGCGTCACTTCCTGGCTCGGGGCTACAACCCTCTCGACGCCGATCCCAGCGATCAGATACGACTCGAATCCGCCGACGGTTACGTGATCGTTCGTTCC
>JBBQUN010000163.1:0-10624 GCA_038212405.1 Acidimicrobiales bacterium
ACATCGTGCCGTGGTAGGTGATCGTGTCGGCGAAGTTCAAGGGTTTGCCATCGATCGAGAACGCGATGTCGCCGAGAACGTTCAGGTTGAAACCAGTGGCGGTGATGATGATGTCGGCGTCGAGGTGTTCGCCGGACTTGAGGGAGATGCCGGTGGCGGTGAAGGTCTCGATCTCGTCGGTGACGACCGATGCCTTCCCGCTCTTGATGCCCTTGAACAGGTCACCGTCGGGAACGAAGGCAATGCGTTGACGCCAGGGCAGGTAGTTCGGGGTGAAGTGGGGCGCGAGGTCATAGTCCTCGCCCATCACTCCCTTGATCCCGTTGAACAGCTCTTCTTTCACCATGTCCGGTGCGTCGAACGAGGCTCGGGCCACCATGGCACCGTCGTGCAGAAGCTTGCGACGAACGATTTCGTGAATCCACATCTCGTCGATGTCGAGTTCTCGCAGCGTGTCGGCCAGTTCATTGGCGTTGCGCCCGGTGGAGAAATAGGTGGGTGAGCGTTGGAGCATCGTGATGTGCCCAACGTCGGCCGCCATGGCCGGAATCAGCGTGGCGGCGGTTGCTCCTGACCCGATGACCACGACCTTCTTTCCTGCGTAGTCGAGATCCTCAGGCCAGGTCTGGGGGTGAACGATCTGACCCTTGAACTGGTCCATGCCGGGCCAGGTTGGGGTGTAACCCTCGGCGTGGCGGTAATAGCCTTGGCACATCCACAAGAAGTTGGCGGTGAACCGCTTGAGACCGTCGGTTGTCGTGGCTTCGATAGTCCACTGCTTGTCGGTCTCGCTCCACGACGCCGTGGTGATCGTGTGGCCGTAGCGGATATGTCGATCGAGGTCGTTCTCCTCGATCACCTCACCCATGTACTTGAGGATCTCCTCGGCCGTAGCGATCGGCGCACTGGTCCACGGCTTGAACCTGTAGCCGAAGGTGTAGAGGTCGCTGTCGGAACGGATACCCGGATACGTGTGTGTACGCCACGTGCCACCGAAGGAACCTTGGTTCTCCAGAACGACGAATGATTTGTCGGCACACTGCTGAGTCAGGTGGTAAGCACCCCCGACACCAGAAATACCGGCACCGACGATCAACACATCGAAGTGCTCGGTCGGCAATGCAGCATCAGTGACGGTCGTGCTGGATGGTTCGGTGATGGTCATCGGCTTTTCTCCGTAGAAAGACTTCCCGCTTGGTAGCCCGAAACCGGGACGCGCAGCAAAACCTGACCACGGGCCGAAGGTCACTTTCCGTCACACGCAGTCACCCGTGACCGTCACACGCAGTCACCCGTGACAGTGTTTGTACTTCTTGCCCGAGCCGCAGGGGCAGGGCTGGTTGCGTCCAACAGGCTCCGCTTTGCCGTAGTCGTCGGCGATCGCTGTGCGAACAGTGGCAGCACGCAACTCGCCCGAGTTGGCAGCAGCAGCGATCGTGAGTTCAGCGAAACCGGCCTCTGCGTTGGTTGGCGCAAGGTACACAACACAACTGCCGTCGCGGCGAACGTTGGTCAGCCACTCGACCGACAGCGTTGGCAGCGCTGCCTTCACGATCCCCTCACCGAGCGGGTTCAACACGACGATGTCGTGGCGGCGAACCTCACACGTCCAGCCGAGAGCGTGGCCGACGTTCGCCTCGGGACTTGCCTCACCGACTGGCCAATCGCTGGGGGCAACCGAGTCGGAGGAGATGACGAGAGCAGAGCGGGGCGAAGCAATCATCCGGGTGAACGCGACCGCGAGGGCGTCTCGACCGGATCCAGCGGGGCGCAAGGTAGACATCGCTCACCGAGACTAGCGGTGGTCGACGATGTCATGCTGCCAGAGCCGGCGTTCGTCAGGCGAAACACGCCTCGACGAAGCGTTCGAAGGCCGGGAGATCTGGTTGGATCCTGAGATGTCCGTCGACTCGCTTGATGTCGAGTGCCGGACAGAAGAACCCGCCATTGGTCGTGAAGAAGTGAGGCGATCCAACGACACCGCGCTCCTTGCCTTCGTGCCACCCAGCGATCACGGCATCGGCATCGGCCGGAATGGCCGGAGGGATTCCTGCCGCATCGGCGATGGTATTGAGCACATGGGGATCGCTGATGTCGAGCCCCTCTTCGAACATGGCATCACGCAGCGCAAGACTGATCTGCTCGCCTTCGGCGTCGCCGATGCGATACGCCGATTCGGCCAACGCCAGGGCCGGCAACGTGGTGGTCGGAAACGCATCGACGTCGAAACCGGTGAACAGGTCAGCTGCGACCTGTGAACGCAGATCGTCGATCTCGTCGCCGATGAACGCCGCATCCATGGGCTTGGCGTTCACCAACTCGAGAGGCCAGGGCCGCACACGAAGCGTGACTTCGTGTGAGCGCTGCTGTTTCGAGCGCTGTTCGACCAGGCGCTTCAACCCCACGTGGGTGAACGGGCACCAGATATCGGCGTACACATCGATGATGGTCATGCCACCAGTGTGGCGACCCGCCAAGGACAATAGTACGGACAAAGGTCCCAACCTGTGGTCACGACGATCGCCTCGGCTCGAGAGGTCAGTGATGACCCATGCCGGCCAAACGGCTACGCGTGCGACCACCAGAGACCATGTACACCACGCCGAACGCTGTCGCACCCACCAACACGATGGTTGGACCTGACTGGATGTCGAGGTGATAGCTCAGATTCATCCCAACGAATCCAGTCGCAGCACCGATGCCGGTTGCCCAGAAGAGCATGTCGCGGAACGAGTTGGTCAACATCCGAGCAATCGATGCGGGAATGGCCAACGTGGCGGCGATCAGCGTCACACCAAGCACCTGCATGCTCACCAAGATCGATGCCGAGAGCACCACCATCAGCAGGGCGTCCACCCGAGCAGTGGCGATGCCGGACGCTTCCGCGACATCGGGATCGAACGTGGTGAACAAGAGCTGGCGATACCCGAAGAACACCACCATGGCAACGAGTACCGACACGACAGCGACGGCCGCGACATCGTCGTAGCCAACGCCGAGAATGCTGCCGAACAATGCCGCTTCGAAACTCCTGCCCTGTCGCCCAAAGATGGCGAAAAGAGCCAACCCCAACGCAAACGATGCCGTGGTGATCACCCCGATCGCAGCATCGGCACCGATGATTCGGCGGCGTGTCACCCGGTTGATGGCGAGGGCCGAAGCAACACCCCATATTCCCGCACCGAGGACGAAGTTGACCCCGATCAGCGCGCTGACGGCGAAGCCGCCGAAGATCGCGTGGGAGAGGCCGTGCCCGATGTAGCTCATGCCCTTGAGCACGACATACACACCGATCATGCCGCAGAGAGCGCCGGCGAGGGTGGCAACGATGAGCCCATTCCGAAAGAACTCGAACTCGAATGGTCGCAGAATTTCGATCATGGTTTTCCTCGCATCATCGTGCTCGTCTCATCAGTGGAATGACCGGAGCCGAGGTTGCCAGATCGATCACGACTCGATGGCCGCTGTAGTCGAACACATCCATCGCAGCCCCAAACGTCGCCTCCATGACCTGCGAGGTCAGCACCTCGGTCGGGGTGCCGCTGGCGATGATCGTGGTGTTCATGCACACCAGATGGGGCAGGTGCGACGCCATGCCGTTGAGATCGTGAGTCGTGAGCACGACCGCCAAACCGTCGGCATTGAGATCAGCCAACAGGTGCAGCACTTCGTGTCGGGTCTTGACATCGACGCCAGATGTTGGCTCGTCCATCACCAGCAACTTCGGCCGACCGAGCAGGGCTCGGGCGATGAACATTCGCTGCTGCTGCCCACCGGACAGTTCGCGAATGTGGCGCTTGGCCAATGGCCCAATCCCGAGCCGATCCATCACATCGACTGCCGCTGACTTCTCGGCTCGGCTCGGCCATGGCAATCGCCGATTCCCTGGGCTGGCGAGCAGCACACACTCTGACACGGTGAGCGGGAAGCTCCAGTCGACCGTCTCGACCTGGGGCACGTAGCCGATGCCGAGGCCCGGTTGGCGATACACCTCGCCGTGGACCGGACGCATGGTGTCGAGCAGCACTTTGAGCATGGTCGTCTTGCCCGAGCCCGACGGTCCAACGATGCCAGTGAATTGCTGGTCCTTGACGGTGAAGTCGATGTCGCTCAGCACCGGCCCATCGCCGTAGCTGCAGGTGACGTGCTCGAGCCGGATCAGCTCGCCTGACCGGATCACCGTGTGAGTATCGGGAATTTCGTTCACTGGGGGTACGTCGCTTCGTCAGGGGCAACGTTTCGGACTTCGAGCGCTGCGATGGCCGACGAGTCACCGCCGAGGGCATCGGTCATGGTGACATAGTCGAAGACCATCAGGCCGAACCAGGAGTGCTCGACATCGCCCGGCTCGCCGGGAAGGTCGTCGTCTCGAAGCACATCGACATACTCGACGCCTGCTTCTCTACCGATCTGCTCCAGCACCGGACTGGGAAACACTTCCGAACCGAAGACGGCGGTAACGCCCTCGGCCTTCACCTGGTCGATGAGGTCGGCGAGTTCTTTGGCCGTTGGGTCTTCGAAGTCAGAGACTTGGATCGCCCCGATGACTTCCCACCCATAGGTCTTGGCGAAGTAGGCATAGGCATCGTGGTAGGTGAGCAGCTTCTTGGCCCCCTCGGGAATGGTGGCGAACGATTCCCGCATGGCAGTGTCGAACTCGGCGATCAGCTCGGCGAACGCGTCGTAGTTCGCTGCGTAGTACTCGCCGTTCGCCGGATCGGCTGCCGTCACGCTGTCGCGAATGACCTCTGCATACTCGAGGGCGTACGTCGGATCAGTCCACAGATGCGGGTTGGGTTTGCCCTCGGCTTCTGGGAAGGAGAAGTCGTAGAGGTAGTCACTCTCGGGCAGCACCTTTGTGCCGAGTTCGACCACCTCGGCGCCTTCGCCCATGTTGGCTTCGGCCAATTCGACCGTTGGCTCCTCGAGCCGGAGACCATTCACGAAGATGATGTCGGCCCGGCTCAGGAGCTCGGCAACGCTCGGCTTCGGCTCATAGGTGTGGGAGTTGGTGCCCTCGGGGACGATGCCGACGACCTCGGCTCTGTCACCAACGATCTGGCTGACCAGACTCGTGATGGGAGCGACGGTCGTGGCGAGCACGATGCGGTCGCCGCCTCCCTCGTCAGCAGCATCCGAGGACGCTGTCGAACCACCGTCGGACGACGAACAGGCGGTGGCGAGAAGGGCAAGGGCGAACAGGAGTAAGCGTCTCGACTTCATGGCGGCAAGCTAACCGCAAGCTGCTCGCAACAACTGACCGGGCGAAAAAGTTCATCGGATCGTTTCGGAGTACCCTCCTGCCATGGCCGCCACCGACGTCACGAGCATCCTCGACGTATTGGCAACACACGGACACCGGATCACTGCGCCCCGACGCCAGATCACCGAGGCGATGCTCGGACTGGCCGACCATTTCACCCCGGCAGAGTTGGCGGCCGCGGTCAGCGCCGACCACCCCGACATCGCCGAATCGACCATCTACCGGTTCCTCGACACGCTCTCCGAGCTCGACATCGTCGAACACGGCCACATCGCTCACGGGTCGGCGGTCTACCATGTGCAGCCGGTCAACGATCATGTGCACCTCGTGTGTGTGCAGTGTGAGACCATCACCGAAGCGCCAACGGCCGAGTTCGACGAGTTGACCGCAGGGCTACGTGACCGTTTCGGCTTCACCCCTCGCCCCCGTCACTTCGCGCTCGAGGGCCTTTGTTCTGACTGCAACGTTTCTGAACGCTCCTGACCCTCACGAGCAGCCGACCTCCGCCTCACCAGGGTGGCGGCTCGCCCCACTGGTTCCAATGCGTGGTCTGGTTCGTTGGCAGCCGATGGGTCGTTCCGAAGTTCCCACGGGGATAGCCCAGAGGAATGCAGCAATGAAAGCGCATCTCACTCGGCACGGCGAACATCTCGAACAATCGATCGAGCACGGTGTCATGCAAGGTCGTGAGGACCGACCCGATACCCATCGCACGAGCCGCCACCATGAGATTCTGGGCGGTGGGGTAGACCGACACGCCGGGAGCCGAGGCCGAGAACACCAGTACGACCGCCGGCGCTGCGCCCATCTCGGAAGCGAGGAGCGCCGGCATGGCGTACGGCGAGCCCGGCGGCAATTCTTGGTCAGGGACCCACCCGTACGCGTCGGCCCGCTTCGCCCACCACGCCTCGTGATAGAGCTCGCCGAACGCCTCGATATGTTGTCGATCGCGGATCACCAGCAGCCGCACCGGTTGCACGTTTCCCCCGTTCGGCGCTTTCGATCCAGCGTTGATGATGATCTCCAACGCCTCGTCACTCACTGGCCGATCCGGATCGAAGCGGCGAATGGCGCGCTGGGTGAACAACGCTTCGCCAACACTCATCGAAAGCTCAGCCGGTGGCGTCAACGCCACCATCTTCTCCGTCATACTCAACTCCTGACTATTTCAACAGTGGATCTCGTGGGAGGCCGAGGATGCGCTCGCCGATCTGGTTTCGCTTGATCTCCGACGTGCCGCCTGCGATCGACATCCCCCGGTGGAGCAGTACGAGAAGGTTGCTCATGGCCCCAGAACCGTCCATGAAGACCGAATCGGTGCCGCCGAGTTCGGTGAGGATGGCCGCGGCCTCGTGACCAATCTCTGAAAGCACCAGCTTGGTCATCGCCCCTTCGGGACCGGGAGCGCCGCCGGCAACGGCTCGACTCGCCGCACGAAGATTGAGCAACCCCATCGACTGGTGCTCGGCGATGTAGCGCCCGATTCTGGCCGAGCCTCCGCTCAGCCGATCGGGGTTCGCATCGAAGGGTTCGATCAAGGCCGAGCCCGGCATCGAAAGGCCGCCCTGTCCCCCACCGATGCTCACACTCTCGTTACCGAGCGTGGCCCGAGCAACGGCCCACCCACCATCGACCGGTCCGACAACATCGTCGTCGGGCACGAACACGTCGCTGAAGAACACCTCGTTGAATTCCGAGTTGCCCGACGTCATCTTCAGCGGCCGCACCTCGACGCCTTCGGCGTGCATGTCGATCACCATCGTGGTGATGCCGTCGTGCTTGGGCACATCGGGATCGGTGCGCACGGTCGCAAAGCCCATGCCGGCAACGTGGGCGCCGCTGGTCCACACCTTCTGTCCGTTCACCAGCCAGCCGCCATCGACCCTCGATGCCTTGGTCTTCACCCCCGCAGCATCGGAGCCCGCATCAGGCTCACTGAACAGCTGGCACCAAATCACGTCTTGGCGCAGCGCAGGGTTGACCCAACGCTCGATCTGATCGTCGGTCGAGTATTGGATCAGCGTGAGGATGACCCAGCCGGTGATCCCATACGCCGGGCGCTTCACACCTGCCGCTGCGAACTCCTCTTCGATCACGAGCTGCTCGATCGCTCCGGCACCGCGACCGTACGGTGTGGGCCAGTGCGGCATCACGTAGCCGGTTTCGATCAACTTCTCCTTTTGCTCATCGGACGAAAGACCCGTGATCGACGCTGCGAATGCACGCACGTCATCGCGAATCACTTCGGCCTCGGGCGGCAGCTCGACGATCTTGGCTCGCTCGACGCCGTCACGAGTCAACGACACCAGCGTTGCTGCCGCTGCATCAGCATCGAGGAGTGCGAGCAGGGTCGTTGCCCGGCGCATGTAGAGGTGGGCGTCGTGTTCCCAGGTGATGGCAATGCCACCATGCACCTGCGTGCTGAGATTGGCACACAGATCAGCGGCTGGCGTGGCAAGCGTCGCCGCCGCCGCGGCGGCGTAGGTGAGTTGCTCGCCCCCTGCCTTCGACGCACGAGCAGCGTCCCACACCGCGCTCGTCGCCAGCTCGGTTGCGACGATCATGTTGGCGCAGTGGTGTTTGACCGCCTGGTACATCGCGATCGGTCGGCCGAACTGCACGCGTTCCTTTGCGTATGCCGACGCCATTTCGGTGCACTCGAGCGCCATGCCAACGGCTTCGGCCGATACGAGCACTCGAGCGAGATCGAGCAGCGTCTGGGCTGCCCCCGGCAGAAGTTGCGCCGCGGCACCGTCGAGGGTGACTCGAACCGAGGGACGAGTCGGATCGAGGCTTGGTGGGGCCTCCATCTCTACGCCTTTGCCAACGTCGATCACGGCGACGTCGTCGCCAACGGGTACGAGGAGAACCGTGGCGAAGCCACCGCCCATCACCACGCCGGCAGAGCCCGAGGCCTGACCGTCGGCAACAACGATCGACCCGCCGAGCGAGACAGCACCCACCACGGAACCGTCGGCGAGTCCTGGCAGATACTGCGCCTTCACTTCCTCGTCAGCCGCTGCTGCCAACAGGGCGCTGGCAATCACCGTAGGAACGAACGGACCGGGAGTCATCGCTCGACCAAGCTCCTCGACCACGATCACGAGTTCTTCCAGCCCGTAGCCGGAACCACCGAGGCTTTCAGGCAAGTGCAGCCCCAACCATCCGAGCTCGGCCATCTCGGCCCAGGTCGTGGGAAGGGACTCATCCGGTGCGTCGAGAAGGGCCCGAGCAGCGCCTCGAAGGTCGCGCCGGCCGGCGAAATCTCGAACGGTTTCGGCAAGTGATCGATGCTCTTCGGTGATGGCAATGGACACGATGGGTTTCCCAATCTTTAGGGCGGCGCGCTCATCGTGTTCGACCGACGGCCAATCGACAAGTTCAACAAGCAGCTCGATCAGGATTGGTGGATCGGAACGAGACGCAACGCATTGCCTCCGAGGATCGCTTTCCTCACCGTAGGGTCGAGACCAGCGGCGAGCACTCGCTCGATCAGCTTGGCAACTCGATAGCCGGTGTTGGGAGCGTCGCTGCCGAGCAGAATCCGATCACCGAACCGATTGAGGACCTCATCGTCGATGTCGACTTGCGAATCGACCACCGGGGTCAGATCGGCGTACAGGTTCGCGTGACGGTCCATGAACGGAACCGCTCCAGCCGCGGCCGAGTGACCGAAGTGGGCGAGGATCAGCGTGGTATCGGGATTCGCTTCCGCCGCTCGCCCGATCGGAGCGAGCTCGTCGAGGCCGGTCATTCCACTGACATCGTGCCCGGCATGCACGACAACAGGTAGGCCGAGCGCGCCGGCAGCGTGCAGAGTGGCAGACAGGCGGCGGTCGTCGACTTCGTACCCGCCAACCGAACAGTGGAGCTTGAGCACACGAGCTCCAGCGTTTGCTGCTGCCTCGAGATCGGTTGCAGGGTCGGGATCGCCGGGATGCACGGTGCAACCAGGGATGACCGCAACACGATGGCTGGCAAACAAGCGCGAAATGGCGAGCATGTCGGTGTTCAATGCTGCGGCCATGCCCGGCTTGTGGGCATAGGGCAGGTTCCAGACCGCTTCGACTCCCTCGGTGGCCAACGAGTCGAGCACCTCGGCATGGCTTCCCGAATAGACCAGTTTGTCGTTGATCTTGGCTTCGAAGAACGAGCGGATCGCAGCCCCAAGCTTTCCCGGTTTGAGGTGGACGTGCGCGTCGACGATCACCGGCGCACCCTCCGCTGTTTCTCCGTTGTCGAGCATCGCTTCGATCATGGTGCGAGTAGCTCGACCAGGTCGAGGTGGCCGTGGTGCTCAGCCCAACCCCTGGCATCGCTGCCAACGAGCCCATCGCGAATGCTCGGATCGGCACCGCTGGTGAGGAGCCACTCGATCACGTTGCGCTCACCTTGTGAAGCAGCAGCGTGGAGTGCGGTTCCACGCCAGTGGTAGCCGGGAGGCATGGCATTCACGTGAGCACCGCGTTGATGAAGCGACTGCATGGCTCGCAACTGGCTGCAGTTGGCCGCCATCACGAAGGCATGGTCGATGATCGACTGTTCGTCTGATGCCAGTTGCTCAGGCACGGTGTCGGCGAACGGCGAACCGATCGGCCCAGCGGACGGCATCAAGCCACCTGAGCCAGTGAAACAGCCGTCGATCACCTCCAGCTCACCGAGACCGGCAGCGGTACTCAACGCATGGATGCGAGCGCCCCGCCCGACCAGATAGCGGGCCATCGCCTGGTCGGACCAGTACAGCGCCTCGTCGAGTGGGGACCATACGCTCGTGTCGCTGCCGATACCGGCGTCGACATCGGCACCAGCATCGAGCAGATAGGCGACGACATCGATCGACCCGCAACCGGCGCCGGCAACGAGCGGGGCTTGTTTGTCGGCCCCAGCATCGACCAGGACGCGTGCAGATCCGACAGGATCCGGCAACTGCGACGCTTCGCAAGCCACGAACTGCAACAACGTGGGATGGCTGACCGACGATGGCCGGCTCACAAGCTCGGCGTCGGCGGCGAGCAATGCGCGCAACTCGGCATGGTCGCCAACGATGATCGCCATTGCCGCTGGACCGAATCGTTCATCCATTTGCCAGCACCTCGGAACCAAGCACGTCTCTCCCCGTTCTTCGACGTGGACGGAGAATAGGCGGCTTCGATCCATTGCTGCTCCGCCTCGATCATGATTGTCACACCTCATGTTCATACTGGTGTTCATGGCTGGTGTGGGGGCGATGTTGAGCGAGAGCGGGCCGGGGGCGGTGTTGGAGTTGCCGGGTTGTCGTCCTCGTGGTGTGCGGCGTGAGGGTGGCCGGTTCTTCGAGATGTCGGTCGAGGAGCGTGTGGCGCGCACCGACGTGTTGATCGA
>JBBQUN010000164.1:0-10570 GCA_038212405.1 Acidimicrobiales bacterium
GATCTTCTCCGGTCCGATCCCGGTCGCGTCGCTGGCCTCGGCTCGCGCCGGCCTGGCGGTGAATCGACGTGAAGGTGACCATCGGCGAGCTGTCCTGCGCGACCTGACCGGTCGACTCGTCGACGGCGCCACCGAGCGTGGCTATCGAGTCGAGAACGAGCTGCGGTTCCCAGTGGTGAACCTGGGCACCGGCGGTGTCGAGCGAACGATCCGGGCTTCGCAGATCATGTGGGATCACGGAGTGCTGTTCACGCCGTCGATCTTTCCGGCCGCCCCGCTGGATCGAGGAGGCTTCCGGCTCAGCGTCACTTACGACAACACCGAAGCCGAGCTCGAGTGCCTGTTCCGCGGGCTCGACGCCGTCGCCGACGAACTCGGTGCGCCGCCGGTGTCATCTCGGCGGCTCCAGCCTGCGCCTTCGCAATGACGTGATCGTGCGCGAGCGCACGCCTGCGGTCGCGGCGCAATGGGCGCCCGCGATCGCTGTCTCCTGAACACGAGGTTGATCCCGTATTGATTGGGAGCGCCTCGGGGGTTGACCTTGCTCACCGATGATCGAGGTGATTGCACCGACGTCGAGAGTCGACGTCATGAGGCAAAGGAGCGCACTGTGTTCGACGCTGTGACCACCGAGGAACTCCGCCGACTGGCTCGCCCGACGGCGGGGCACCAGATTTCCCTGTTCATGCCAACCCACCCGACGGGGCTTGCGAAGGCGCAGGACCCCATTCTCCTGCGACAACTGATCGAGAAGGCGAAGCAGCAGCTCGTCGAGCTCGGGATGCGTGGTCCCGACGCTGATGCGCTGCTCGCTCCCGCTGGGGCGCTCGTCGACGATGTGGCGTTCTGGACAACCGTCGAGGAGGGTCTTGCGGTTTTCGTCAACACCGACGGTCTCCGCCACTTCCGCCTGGGACACTCACCGTTGGCCCGAAGCGTCGTTGCCAACAGGTTCCAGTTGCGGCCGCTTCTTGCGTCGGTCAGTGCCAGCAATTCGTACTGGGTGCTAGCGCTGAGCCAGCATGCAGTCCGTTTGCTCAACGGCAGCCGCGCCGGCGGGATGCGCCGAGTCGATCTCGGTGAGGTTCCGACCAGCCTCGAGGAGGCGTTGCGATTCGATGATCGAGAGAGCCAGTTGCAGAGCCACGCGTCGGGCCGTGTCGGCTCTGGCGGTGTCGCCATCACGACGCACGGACAGGGTGGTGCAAAGGACACGAGCGACGAGGAACGCAGTCGGTTCTGCCAACTCGTCGATGGCTACGTCCGTGCCGCCGTTTTGGCATCGAGCCCCGCCGACTCGGCTGCGCCGTTGGTGCTCGCCGGCGATCGGCGGCTGCTCGACGATTACCGCAAGCAGAGTCAGCTCGGGCACATCGTCGGGCGCGAGGTGGTCGGCAATCCCGACGACCTGGCCGACCACCAGCTGGGCGATGCGGCATGGGACGTCGTCCGCGAAGAGCTCGAAGGCCAACTGTTCGATGACATCGAGGCGTTCGGCTCTGCGATCGCCCATCGCACGAGCACACTCGACGAGACGCTCCTCGCCGCCGTCGACGGCAAGGTCGAATCGTTGATCGTCCCACTCGACACCGCGCATTTCGGCGAGCTCGACCACCAGGCCCGGCACGTCACCGACCATGCCGCCGGCTCTGCTGGGGTCGGTGACCTCTTCGATCTTGCCGTGGCCGAAGTGCTTCGACACGGCGGGCGAGTCCACGCTGTCGCCCCTGCATCGGTCCCCGGTTCCGGCCCCGTTGCGGCGAGGCTTCGGTACTGAACCGGCGCGGCCAGCCGACGTGCGGGTCGATCTCGTTCGGCGTGGCCCGTCGCGCCGGGGACGAACGGCCCTGATCCGGCCTGAGGCTCCGTCATACGCTGCGACCATGAAGACGAAAACGGGGCTTGCCACGATTGCGGCAGGACTGGCGGGTGTCGCCGGATATGACCTGACGCAGCGCCATCACGCCATCCTGCACAACTTCCCGGTATTGGGTCACTTCCGCTACCTGCTGGAAGAGATCGGACCAGAGTTCCGTCAATACATCGTGACGAGCAACACCGAGGAGAAACCATTCAGTCGTGACCAGCGCCGCTGGATCTACGCGTCGGCGAAGCAGCAGAACAACTACTTTGCCTTCGGTACCAGCAAGGATCTGGAGAACTCGCCGAACTATCTCATCATCAAGCACTCGGCGTTTCCTCGCTCGGCCCCCGTCAGAGGCGATGCCGATTTCGACGAGAGGTACCCGGTGGCGGCCGCCAAGGAACTCGGAGGATCACGAGGCAGGAGGCAGGCGTTTCGACCATCCTCGATCGTCAACGTTTCGGGAATGAGCTTCGGCGCGCTGTCGTCGAATGCGATTGTGGCCCTCAACTCGGGCGCCGAACTCGCAGGCTGCTTGCACAACACCGGCGAAGGTGGCGTGTCCGACCACCATCGGCACGGCGGCGACCTCATCTGGCAAACTGGGGGGCGGCTACTTCGGGGCCCGCGACGATCGCGGCCGCTTCGATCTGGAGCGACTGTGCGACGTGGTGGCAGGCGCTCCGGTCCGCGCCATCGAGATCAAGCTGAGTCAGGGCGCCAAGCCAGGACTGGGCGGCGTGCTGCCTTCGTCGAAGATCACCTCCGAGATCAGCCAGATTCGCGGCGTGCCGATGGGGCAGGACTGCGTCAGCCCGGCGGCGCACCCCGAGTTCCACGATGCCGATTCACTGCTCGACTTCGTCGAACGGATCGCCGACGCCACCGGATTGCCGGTCGGCATCAAATCGGCGGTCGGCGAGCAGAGGTTCTGGAGCGACCTGGCCGAGATCATGGCCAACGAGGATCGAGGAGTCGACTTCATCACGATCGACGGTGGTGAAGGTGGAACCGGCGCCGGTCCGCTGGTGTTCAGCGATCAGGTGGCGTTGCCGTTCAAGATCGGCTTCGCCAACGTGTACCGCGAGTTCGCGCAACGAGGGATCAGCGATCGGGTCGTGTTCATCGGCTCCGGAAAGCTCGGTTTTCCCCACGAGGCGCTGTTCGCCTTCGGACTCGGGTGCGACATGATCAACGTGGGCCGAGAGGCCTTGATGTCGATCGGTTGCATCCAGGCGCAACGCTGTCACACCGACAAGTGCCCGACCGGAGTCGCAACCCAGAACCCATGGCTCGTGCACGGACTCGATCCCGAACTCAAATCGGCTCGTCTCGCCAACTACGTCGTGGTGATGCGCAAGGAGATCCTCGCGCTCAGCCGAGCCTGCGGCGTCGATCATCCGGCGAGGATCTCACTCGACCACTTCGAGGTACTCGACGATCGCTTCGGCACCCGCCCGGCCCGAGAGGTGTTCGATTATCGCCCCGAGTGGGGCATCGCCGATTGGAGCGAGCGATGGGGTCTGACCCCGGTCCCTGGTGAGGATCGGGCCGAGACCGATTTTGCCAACGTCGCCTCGAATTCACTCAATCGTTACTGACTCAATAGCGAATGAGTGGTTATGGTGTCGGCATGGCAGATGATTTGGAACGTCGGGCTCGATTACATGCGGCACTTGGTGAGCCAGTGCGCCTGGCAATCGTCGAGGAGTTGATGTCGAGCGATCGCTCGCCGAAGGAACTGAGCATCCAGTTCGAGTTGGCGTCGAACCTGTTGGCGCATCATCTCGAAGTGCTCGAAGCGGTTGGCCTGATCGAACGATTCGCCTCGGCGGGCGATCGTCGGCGTCGCTATCTCCGTCTGGTGCGTGGCCCGCTGGCTGAGCTGCGCATTGGGGTCGCAGCCCCGAAGGCCCCGACGGGGCGAGCGTTGTTCGTCTGTTCCCACAACTCGGCTCGGTCGCAGCTGGCAGCAGCGTTGTGGCGCCATCGAACCGGCGGCGAAGCGTCGTCGGCTGGAACCCGTCCGGCAGCGAGGATCAATCCAGGCGCGATCGCCGCAGCCAAGCGAGCCGGACTCGACCTCGGCGGCGTTGCGCCTCGAGCGTTGGAAGCAGCCGAGCCCGCTGATCTGGTGGTGACCGTTTGTGATCAAGCGCATGAGGAGCTCGATCCCGCGCCGTCGTGGTGGCATTGGTCGATTCCGGACCCGGTAGAGGTCGGCACCGCCGCGGCCTTCGACGCCGTCGTCGTCGATCTCGACGCACGAATTGCCGGCCTGGGTGTGGGCGTGGGTGTGGCGGTGGCGTCGTGAGCGTACGAATAGGGATCAACGGTTTCGGTCGTATTGGGCGCCTCGTCGTCCGAGCGCTGCGGGAACGGCCCGAGCTGGTGTTGGTGCATGTGAACGAGTTGGCTGGCGATGCGGTAACAGCCGCCCATTTGTTGGAGTTCGACACCGTGCACGGCCGCTACGCCGGGACGGTTGGGACCGACGGAACGACCCTCACCATCGATGGTGACACGGTCACCTACTCCTCGCACGACACGCCCGGCGCGGTGGCGTGGGAGGACCACGGGGTCGACGTCGTTCTCGAATGCAGTGGCGCGTTCCGCACGACCGAGACCCTCGCGGCCTACTTCGAGCGGGGTGTCAGCAAGGTGATCGTTGCTGCACCGGTGAAGAGCGAAGGCGTGCTGAACATCGTCATGGGCTGCAACGACCACCTCTACGATCCAGCCACCGATCACCTGGTGACCGCAGCGTCGTGCACCACCAACTCTCTGGCCCCGGTGGTCAAGGTGTTGCACGAGCAGATCGGCATCGAACGCGGTGCAATCACCACGATCCACGATGTCACCAATACCCAAGTCATCGTCGACGCCCCCCACAAAGACCTGCGTCGAGCCCGCTCGGCGCTGAACTCGCTGATCCCGACATCGACCGGCTCGGCAACGGCTATCACCATGATCTACCCCGAGCTCACCGGAAAGCTCAACGGACTGGCTGTTCGGGTTCCGCTTCTCAACGCGTCGCTCACCGATGCGGTGTTCACCATGTCGAGAGACGTGACGGTCGATGAGGTCAACGGTCTCCTGCGAGAGGCAGCCGCCGGTGAACTGTCCGGCATTCTCGGTTTCGAGGACCGACCGCTGGTCTCGGCTGACTACACCAACGACACCCGCTCGGGGATCGTCGATGGTCCCTCGACGATGGTGGTCGATGGTCGGTTGGTGAAAGTGCTGATCTGGTACGACAACGAATACGGCTACGCGTTCCGCATGGTGGACTTGGCAGCCAAGGTCGCTTCAACCCTCCGAGCGCCGTGAAGGTCCGAAACTACGCGTTGGTGACCGCCGGCTACTGGGCGTTCACGATCACCGACGGCGCCCTGCGGATGCTGGTGCTCCTCTACTTCCACGATCTGGGCTACTCGCCCGTTTCGATCGCGTTCTTGTTCCTTCTCTATGAGTTCATGGGGATCGTCACCAACCTGCTCGGTGGCTGGGTCGGTGCGCGATCGGGTCTGAACCGGACGCTGCTCGCCGGGCTCAGCCTCCAGATCGTTGCCCTCGTCGCGCTCACGTTCCATGAACCGAGCTGGCGCGAGTGGTTGTCGGTCGGGTTCGTGATGGGCGCCCAGGCACTGTCAGGGGTGGCGAAGGATCTCACGAAGATGAGTTCGAAGAGCGCCGTCAAGTTCGTCGCAGGCGACGGCGAAGGCGCGCTGTTTCGCATGGTGGCCATCCTCACCGGCTCCAAGAACGCACTCAAGGGTGTCGGGTTCTTCGTGGGCGCCGCATTGTTGTCAGTGGTCGGCTACGACGCAGCGTTGTGGTCGATGGCCGGGCTCATCGCGGTGGCACTCGTCGCCGTTGCGGTGCTGCTCGATGAAGACATCGGCAAGTCGAAGAAGAAGCCACCGCTGCGTTCGATTCTTTCGAAGTCGTCGGCGATCAATCGACTCGCAGCAGCCCGGTTCTTCCTGTTCGCCTCCCGAGACATCTGGTTCGTCGTTGCGCTCCCGGTGTTCCTCACCGACGTGTTCGGCTGGTCGTTCGAAGGCGTCGGCGCCTTCCTCGCAGCCTGGATCATTGGCTACGGCATGGTGCAGTCCGTCGCACCGAGAATCCTTCGGCGATCATCATCACGGCCGGCTGCGGAGATCGGTGCCGCCCGAATCTGGGCGCTGGTCCTCACCGCGGTTTCGGCGGCAATCGCCGTTGCCGTTGCGTTCGACACTGCTACGACGTTCGCCGTCGTCGGAGGGTTGATCGTGTTCGGCGTGGTCTTCGCGCTCAATTCGTCGCTGCACTCCTACCTGATCCTGGCGTATGCCGATGGCGATGACGTGTCGCTCGATGTCGGGTTCTACTACTCGGCCAACGCCACCGGTCGGCTTGTCGGAACCATGCTGTCTGGCACCCTCTACCTGTGGGGCGGACTCGACGCAGCACTGTGGGGATCCACCGCGTTCCTCGTCGCCACTGCGTTGTTGACCCTGCGGCTTCCCCCGATCCCCGCTCGGGTCGAGGTGACAAGGGTGGTTCAGGCCGGCGCTTGACTCACGACGACGGGTTGGTCTCCTCGACCGGGTAGAAGCGTCGTCGCGCCCACAGGGCGACGTAGACCAGGGCAACGAGGACCGGGACTTCGATGAGCGGGCCAACGACCCCGGCGAGGGCTTGACCGGAGGTGACGCCGAAGACGCCGATGGCGACGGCGATCGCCAGTTCGAAATTGTTGCCAGCCGCGGTGAAGGCCAGGGTGGCGTTGCGTGCGTACGACAAACCGAGGCGCAGCCCAAGTGCGAACGACACGCCAAACATGATGGCGAAGTACGCGAGCAGCGGAAGGGCGATTCGTGCGACGTCGCCAGGCTTGTCGGTGATCGTCTCGCCCTGCAGGGCGAACAGGATGACGATGGTGGACAGCAGGCCATAGAGGGCGACCGGGCCGATGCGGGGCAGGAACGAGTTCTCGTACCACTCCACGCCGCGGGCGGCCTCACCCCAGCGTCTGGTGAGGTAGCCGGCAACCAACGGGACGCCGAGGAAGATGAGAACGATCTTGGCGATCTCCCACATCGACACATCGAGTTGTGCGGTGTCGAGCCCAAGCCATCCGGGAAGGAGTTCGAGGTAGAAGTAGCCAAGCAGGGCGTAGGCCACGATCTGGAACGCCGAGTTGATGGCGACGAGCACGGCAGCGGCTTCACGATCACCACACGCAAGGTCGTTCCAGATCAACACCATGGCGATGCAGCGGGCGAGTCCGACGATGATCAGTCCGGTCCGATAGTCGGGGAGGTCGGGAAGGAACAGCCACGCCAGCGCGAACATGAGTGCCGGGCCGATCACCCAATTCAAGACCAGCGAACTGGCCATCAGTTTCCGGTCGGCGGCGACTTCGTCGATCTTGGAGTACCGAACCTTGGCCAGCACCGGGTACATCATCAGCAGGAGACCGATCGCAATCGGCAGTGACACGGTGCCGATCTTGACGGCATCGAGCCAATCGTTCAGATCGGGGAAGATCCGGCCAAGACCGATGCCGACGCCCATGGCAACGATGATCCAAACGGGCAGGAGTCGGTCCAGTACCGAGAGTCGCTCGAGTACCGGTGCGTCGGGGTCGAGTGCGAGGTCAGTCATCGCCGGAGCCTACGCGGCGAGAGCCGCAGGTCATCGACTACTGAGCAAGGCGGTGATGTCGGCTTGGGAGGGGACCCTTCCACTCGAGACGACTTCGTCGTCGATCACCAGCGCCGGGGTGGCCATGACACCCCACGAGGCGATCTCGCCTGGGTCGGTCACCTTCTCGAAGTCGGCGCTCAGGCCGAGTTCGTCGACCGCTTCGTGTGCGGCGGCTTCGAGCGCTTCGCACTTGGCGCAGCCGGTGATGAGGATCCCGATGCGAGCACGCCGACATAGGTGGCGATGAGCTGCTTCTTCAATACTCTGCGCAGCAGGATCATCTCGGGAGTGGAGAGGGCGACGACGCTCATCATGAAGGCCAGGACGGTCCCCATTGGGAGGCCCTTGTCGTGGAGTGCTTCGACCAGGGGAAGCACGCCGGCTGCGTTGGAGTAGAGCGGAATCCCGAGCCCGACAGCGACGAGGACACCCCACCCGCCCGACGAGGCGTGATCGGCGATCCAGGACTGAGGTACCCAGCCGTGGATGGCGGCGCCCAGGGCAATACCGACGAGCAGGTACGGCCAGATCTTGCGGAGGATGGAAACGACTTCCTCACGGCCCATGGCGATCCGGTCGTCCCAGGTGAGACCGGCTGCGGGGTCGATCACCTTGCCCCGAAGACGGGTTTCGAACACGAACGGTTCGACCCATCGTTCGAGCTTCAGTCGGCCGAGTATGAATCCGGCGACGATCGCGATGGTCATGCCGCCAACAACGTAGAGGGCGGTGATCTTCCAACCGAACAGGCCGAGCAGTAGCACGATTGCCACCTCGTTCACCAGCGGGCTCGCAATCAAGAAGCTGAGGGTCACGCCGAGTGGAACACCGGCGGCGACGAATCCGATGAAGGCGGGCACGGCCGAACAAGAGCAGAACGGGGTCACGACGCCGAGCCCGGCTGCGAACACATTGCCGACACCTTCGCGGCGGCCACCGAGGAGCGCTCGGGTGCGCTCGACTGACATGAAGCTGCGGAGCACGGTGACGACGAAGATCACGCCGGTCAGCAGCAGGGCGATCTTGGTGACGTCGTAGAAGAAGAAGTGCACCGATTCGGCGAAGCGGGTCTCTCCGTCGAGACCGATCGTGTCGTAGAGCAGCCAATCCCAGAACGGTTCGTTCAGCTGGTACAACACAAACCAGACGACACCGGCCGCCCCGAGCGTGAGCCATTGTCGTTGATGGTCAGCAACTTCGGTGGGTTCGTGAGTGATCGCCATCAGACCAACACCGCCTCTGCCCGAAACAGTTCGATCAGTGTTGCATCGTCCATGAGGCGATCGTCCGCTCGTCGAGCGCACCTCCCCAGAGGACAAGGTCCGCGTGTCGGGGACGATCAGTGTTCCTCGGCCAGGTGCCTTTTGGCGAGAGTCTCTGGTGCGCAGGCGAGCCAGGCATCGGTGATCGCCAGGCGCAGTTCGGTCGGGTCGGCTCGGTGGAGCTGCACGAGCACGGCCGGGTCGTTGTCGAAGTGGCTGATCGTGAAGAAGCCGGCGTTGCCGGCCGAGAGCACCGCAGCCTTCGCCGACAGATCTTCGGTCGTGAGCGCAAGAATCGGCCCGCTTGGCACCGGTTCGTCACCGAAACGGGCAATGTCGGCCTTCGAGAACGGGCGCTCCCATGCGAACGCCTTCTGGCCGACGAACCAGGTCCGATTCCGGTAACGGCTGCCCTCGGTCACCTCAGGCAGCGCAGCGATCATCGTGAGAGCGTCGTCGAAACTGACCATCGAACGACCGTAGCCGTAGGCCATCTGGCCAGGCCACGGGCGGATACGCCCATGACCGCAATCAATACCGACGCGTCGGCGTGGCAGGAGCGAGAGTCCAACGCGCGTTGTCGATCGTGACTCGGTCTGCGACACCCGGATCTGACGACAGCACCCCGGTGACGATCGACGCTGTGGCGACGCCGAGTTCGGCCGCAGCCGACGGTGGCTCACCGTCGAGGAGACCTGCGATGAAGCCTGCGCTGAGGGCATCGCCACAGCCGGTGGTGTCGATCACCTCGATCCTGCGACCGGGCACGTGCGTCACACCGGCTCCATCGACGACGAGGCAACCGTCGGCGCCGAGGGACACAACGACGCCGCCGACGCCGTCGTCGATCGCTCGGTAAGCGGCGACCAACGGATCGTCGAGGGCATAGAGATCGCAGAGTTGTTCTTCGTTCGGTGTCAACCAATCGAGGAAGGGGAAGAGCGCTCGCAACTCCCCAGCAACCCTCGAAGGCGTGCCGCCCAGGATGTCGAGCGAGGTCTTCACCCCGGCTTCGGCTGCGCACTCGAGCGCCTGCCGTGCGCCGTCACCAATGAACAGTCCCATCGAATCGGGCCCGCCGAGGTGGAGATGGCGGGCAGCGCCGATCAGCGCGAGCGCCGTGTCGTCGAGCCGATACCTCGCGTTCGCACCGACGACGTGGAAGGTCGGCCGGTCGCCGTTGGGACGAATGGGTAGCACGGTTGCTGAGGTCTGGGCGTCGCTGGTGCGTCGCACACCCGAGGTGTCGATGCCTCGTTTGGCCAGCAACGACAGCAAGAAGTCGCCGATCTCGTCGGTTCCGATCGCTCCGAGGGTCGCAACCGAACAGCCGAGGATCGACAGGTCGACGGCCGTGCCGGCTGCTGCTCCGGCCGCGCTGAGGCGGATCTGTTCGATCCGCTGACCACCCTGGCCCTCGGGGATCTCGGTGACGGGAAAGGCATGGACGTCGAGGATGAGCACGCCGAGGCAAACGACGTCGACCGTCGCCACGTTCGGCACCACTCAGTCTCGTCCGAAGGTGTCGGCCACTGCAGCGAAGCCTTCGTTGGTTGCCACCAATGCACGGTCGATGTCGGCGTTGGTGTGCGCGCCGCTCAGGAACCAGTTGTGCCACGGATGAACGTAGACACCGTGCTGGACCGAAACGTTGGCCCACAGGTTCGCCTTGGCGAAGTCGGCATCGCCGGCGAACGTGAGCAGCGGCATCTGCACCGGTCCGGTCTGGTTGATGGAGAGGCCGTGA
>JBBQUN010000165.1:0-10553 GCA_038212405.1 Acidimicrobiales bacterium
AGGAAGGCGGGAAACGAACCGGTCGACGCTGCCTCTGTCGACGCCGTATCTGGCGAGGCAGCAGCGGAGGCTGGTGACGACCAGGCCGCAGACGCCAACCAGAGGAGCGCCAACGTCCACGCCGTCATCCTCGGCCTGCAAGCGCTCGGTCCCATCACTGGGTCTCCCGCTCTGGTGGTGAATCGCTCGTCGCGGTGTCCGTGTGGTTCCCTCGCCAATGCCATGGATAGGTCCATCGACCATTCGAGCGCGATCATGTAGATCCAGGCGTAGGCCGAACGAACCATTTCCCGCGTCGGTGCACGTCACCCGGGGCCAGCCGGCGGGATTTCGTCGCTGGCGATGATCGTTCTAGGGTCGGTGCACTGTTCGACGAACAAGCTGGGGGCAGCGATGAGCTGGGATTTCGAGACCGACGCCGAGTTTCAAGAGAAGCTCGATTGGGTGGATCAGTTCGTTCGCAATGAGGTCGAGCCGCTCGACGTCATTCTGGATGACCCCTACGACAAGAGCGACATCATTGCGATGGGCATCGTGAAGCCGCTCCAGCAGCAAGTCAAAGACGCCGGACTGTGGGCCTGTCACCTCGGCCCTGAGCTCGGCGGACAGGGCTTTGGCCAAGTGAAGCTCGCACTGCTCAACGAGATCCTGGGGCGAACTCGGTGGGCGCCGTCGGTCTTTGGGGCGCAGGCACCGGACTCGGGCAACGCAGAAATCTTGGCTCACTACGGCACCGATCAGCAAAAGGCCCGCTTCCTCCAGCCGTTGCTCGACGGCGAGATCTCATCGTGTTATTCGATGACCGAGCCCCACGCCGGTGCCGACCCGACGCTGTTCGACACCACGGCGGTGCGCGATGGCGACGAGTGGCTGATCAACGGCTACAAGTGGTTTTCGTCGAACGCTCGATTCGCCAGCTTCTACATCACCATGGTCGTGACCAACACCGAGGTCAGTGCCTATCAGGGCATGTCGATGTTCATCATTCCGGCCGACACCCCGGGCATCAAGATCATCCGCAATGTTGGGGTGGGAACCGAGTCCGAGCACGAAGGCTCGCATGGCTACCTCCACTATGAGAACGTGCGGGTACCGGCCGATCATCTGCTGGGCGGCGAGGGGCAGGGATTCGTCATTGCCCAGACTCGTCTTGGTGGCGGGCGTATCCATCACGCCATGCGCACCATCGCCCAAGTCCGCCGGGCGTTCGACATGATGTGCGAGCGAGCGCTCAGCCGAGAGACCCGTAATGGGTCCCTTGCCTCACTGCAGATGACGCAGGAAAAGGTGGCCGACAGCTGGATCCAGATCGAGCAGTTCCGCCTGCTCGTCCTGCGCACTGCGTGGTTGATCGACAAGCATCAGGACTACAAGCGAGTCCGTCACGACATTGCTGCGGTGAAAGCGGCGATGCCGACGGTGTACTTCGACGTCGTCCAGCGGTCGATGCAGTTACATGGGGCGCTTGGCATCTCCAACGAAATGCCGTTCTCGGCCATGATGGTCGGCGCTCAGGTCATGGCCATCGCCGATGGGCCGACCGAGGTCCACAAGATCACGCTGGCCCGCCAGGTGCTCAAACAGCATTCAGCTCACGAAGGGCTGTGGCCCTCCGCCCATATTCCGACCCGCCGCGAGGCGTCGATCGCCCGTTATGCCGATGCCATCGAAGCCATCGTCGGCAACGAGTAGTCCCCGGAGGGACAGCGCTCGTGAACTGCTACCACTCCAAGAGTTGAAAGGCCCGAAATGACCGACCTGGCGTCCACCGATACCGACCTCGTCAACGCTGCGATCGACGGACTGCTCGTCGAGCACGACCCATCGACGCAAAGCTACGCCGAGTTCCGCGGGCATCAATTCGATGCCGGGCTTGCGTTCTTGCATTTCCCGAAGGGCAACGGCGGTCTGGGGTTGCGACCCGAACTCCAGCGGATCGTCGAGCAACGGCTTCGTGAAGCGGGCGCACGGCCGCTCAACCCCGGTCAGTTCTTCATGTACCTGGCCGGGCCAACGATCGTCACACACGGTTCTGATGCCACCAAGGAGCGGTTCCTGCGCCCGATGTTCACGGGTGAGGAGCGCTGGTGTCAGCTCTTCAGTGAGCCGGGAGCCGGGAGCGACTTCGCCGGACTCGCAGCTCGCGCTGTTCGTGACGGTGATGAGTGGACCGTCAATGGTCAGAAGGTGTGGAACACGATGGCACACCTTGCGGATTGGGGAATGCTCGTCACGCGGTCTGACCCCAACACGCCAAAGCACAAGGGCATGACCTACTTTGCGCTCGACATGAAGTCGGCGGGCGTCGAGGTTCGGCCGCTCCGCCAGATCACCGGCGAAGCCGAATTCAACGAGGTGTACCTCACCGATGTTCGTGTGCCAGACGCGAACCGTATTGGCGATGTCGGCGACGGCTGGCGGGTTTCGTTGACCACGTTGATGAACGAGCGCAACGCCATCGGTTCAGGAACCGGAGGCGGGCCGCCCAAGCGTGGATCTGGTGCGATCGGCGCCGTCGTCGACATCTGGCAGGCGCTTCCTGATGACCAGAAGACGCCGGTCAAGCGCGACACCGTCATGAAGGAATGGGTCAAAGCCGAGGTCCTACGGCTCACCAACATGCGTGGCTCGGCAAACCGCAAGGCAGGCAACCCCGGGCCCGAGATGTCGGTGGCGAAGTTGGCCGCAGCCGAGGTCAACAAGTCGTGCATGAATCTTGCGGTCAGTCTGCAAGGCCCTGCCGGGATGGTCGGTTTCGATTACACCTTCCGCCGCCCGGAAGACCTTTCGGTGTCAGGCCTCGAGAACGGAGTCGGCCACTCGTTCCTGCGTGTTCGAGCCAACTCGATCGAGGGCGGCACGAGCGAGATCATGCGCAACATCGTCGGCGAGCAGGTGCTCGGTTTGCCGGGCGAGCCCCGAGTCGACAAATCGGTCAACTGGATCGACGTCCCCCGCAACTGAGGCGGTCAGGCGAAGGCGGAGCGAACTCGTTCGAGTTCGCTCCGATCGGCGCCGCCCCACACCAGATAGTCCTCGACCGAGCCGTAGTGCCGGCGAATGCCGTTGAGGAAGGTCGACATCGTGCTGGGGGACGCACTCTTCAGCTGTGCTCGATGACCGGCATCGAAGCCGGCCGAGGCGAGCTCATCGTGATGGGTCGATCCCCGACGATCGGCGTACCAGGCGTCGAGGAGGGGAATCGCCGGGCTCGACTTGGCGTAGTCGAGCGCGATGCGATGGTCATCGACGCCAGCGAGGGCCAGGATCAGAGCCGAGACGATGCCGGTGCGATCCTTGCCGGCTGTGCAATGCACGATCACCGGCTCATCGTCGGCCGCCGAGGCAACGATCTCGGCGATGCAAAGAGCGATCGCTCCGCTGTTGTTGGCGGCGATCGTCAGGTAGAGCTCCGGCATGAGGTCATGCCCGATCTCGTCGAGCCGATCAGCCAACCCCTGGAAGTTCTCGATCATCGGAATGTGCACGGTCACGATGCCGGGATGCTCGAAGATGCCATCAGCCGCCCGCTCGCCATCGGTGCGTAGATCAAGGACCCGGCGGACCCCAAGATCGGCCACCTGTTGCGTCTCGCTCGGTCGGCAACGATTGAGTCCGTCAGAACGAAACAACAACCCCGTGCGGAGTGGCCGGTCGTGCGACTGGGCGCTGGCAAGGTCGCGGAAGTTGAACACGCCGCTGAGGTTGAACGCGCCACTGAGGTTGAAGGCGCCATCGGGGTCGAGCGAGATGCCAGTAGCGGGTCGTCGGCGATCGAGGGTGTCGTGCGTCGCTGGAATTCGATCGGGAGGCCCGTCCACAGGCCAACCATATGTCAATTGTGTTGCACTTGCCGATGATCCGCAGCGAGGGGGCGAAGCGACGGTCAGTGCCGGTCACCAATTCGGTCGGCGGGTGCAGCTCCGCTAGTTTCTCGACGTGTCCAACACCTCATCGTCGAACGAACAAGAGATCCCCGGCTACGACCAGCCCGCTGTCGAGGCCTGGATCCGCGAGCACGTCAACGGGCTGACCCCGCCGTTCGAGTGGGTCCGGCTCGAGGGTGGCCATTCGAACCTGACCTTCGCCCTGACCGACACCGAAGGCCGCCGCGCCGTGGTGCGTCGCCCGCCACTGGGCACGCTGCTCCCGAAGGCGCACGACATGGGCCGTGAGTTCAAGGTGATCTCGGGACTCGGCCCAACGTCGGTACCCGTCCCTATCGCTCACGGCTACTGCGAAGACGAGTCCGTCACCGGCGCCAAGTTCTACGTCATGAGCATGGTCGAGGGCAAAGCCCTCTACACCAACGAAGATGTCGAGGCGTACCTACCGATGGAGGCACGACCGGTCATGGCCGAATCGTTCATCGACACCCTCGCCGCACTGCATTCGGTCGAACCCGACGACGTCGGCCTTGCCGATCTCGGGCGTCCGACCGACTACGTCGCTCGTCAGTTACGGACCTGGTACGGGTCCTGGACCTCGTCGGCGCAGGGAGCTCGATACGACGACCAGCGCGTGCACGATCTGCATGACTACTTCCAAGCCAACATCCCCGAGCAGGGGCCAGGTCGGGTCGTGCATGGCGACTACGGCACCCACAACGTCATGATCGGTGCCGATGGCCGCATCACTGCGGTGCTCGACTGGGAGATCGCCACACTCGGCGATCCCATGGCCGACATGGCCTATGCGCTGAACGCCTGGGCGAACAAGGCCGAGTTGGAGGCTCGCGGCCTGGTGGCCCAGTCAGCGACCACTGCGCCTGGTTTCCCCGATCGCGATGTGCTGGCTGCACGCTACGCCGCAGCCACCGGTGCGGATTTGTCTCATCTGCCTTACTACCGGGCCTTCAACTACTTCAAGACCGCGTGCATCCTCCACGGCGTGTACGCCCGGTACCTCATGGGACAGAAATCGACCGAGGGAGTCGACATCGATGGTTTGCGGCTCCGCATGATCGACGCGATCGATGTTGCGGCGGCTGGCGCCCAGGGGTGACCGACCCGTCACTTGCCGAGGGGGGCGACGCGACGACGATCGAGGCATTCGATGCTGGCGTCATCGAACGTCGTGGCGGCGAGTCGCAACCAATCGAAGGGTTTGTGCTTCGACACCCCAGTGGTGTCGAAGCGACCATCGTGACCTATGGCGCGCACCTGGTGTCGGTACGAGTCCCCGACACTCGCCATCCCGGTACGCGGGTCTCGATCACGCGCGGCCCGGCTGACGTTGCGGCGTTGCAAACTGTCAGCGGCCGCTTCATGGGAGCAACGGTCGGGCGTGTTGCCAATCGGATCGGTGGAGCGGCGTTCGACCTCGACGGCCAACGCTACGAGCTCGAAGCAAACGAGCCGCCGAACCATCTGCATGGAGGAACCAACGGCTTCCACCATCGCGTTTGGCAGTCGGAGATCCTTGGACCCGGACTCGGTGTCCGACTCACACTCCTCAGCGCGGCAGGTGAAGGTGGCTATCCGGGCACGGTCGACGCGGCAGCCACCTTCCGGCTCGGCGATCACACCCTCGACATCCACTACACCGCTACGGCCGACGCGCCGACCCCGCTCAGCCTCACGAACCACACCTATTGGAATCTCGCGGGCGTCGAGGGCGAAACGATCGGCGAGCATCAGCTGCACGTTGGGTTCGATCGGGTGCTGCTCACCGACGCCGAAGGTCTACCGGTTCCGGGACCACCGGTCTCGGTCGCCGGGACGCGATTCGAAATGAACGGCGACACCATGCTTGCCGCAACGTTGGCCGGCGGAGGCCTCGACCACTGCTACGTGACCAGCGAACCGTTCGATCGGCCCGTCCTCGAGTTGTCGCACGCCAGGACCGGTCGCAGCATCTCGTTGACAACGAACCAGCTCGGGATTCAGGTCTACACCGGCAACAAGCTCGATCCGGCGTACCACGCCATCGCGTTCGAGCCGCAGTCCTGGCCGAACAGCCCCAACCGTGCCGACTTCCCCTCGTCGGTGCTACGACCGGGCGAGACCTACTCGAATCACTCGACCTATCGCTTCGATTGGTGACACACGATTCCTGCTGCTCGCCGAGATCGACGTACTGATTCGATGGATCCATCGATCGCGTCCACGGCCCGACGAAGAAGCGTGACCGATCAGCTCTGGAGACCGAGCGCCATCATGCCGCCGGTGAGGTTGATCACGTCGGGGAAGCCGTTCGCAGTGAGGAACGCCGCTGCCTGACCACTGCGGCCGCCACTGCGGCAAATGATGGCAACCGTGCGCTGCCGGTCGAGTTCGCCCATGCGGGTGGGAAGGTCGCCGAGGGGAATGTGGGTGATGCCGTCGAGTGCTGCCGCCGCCACTTCGTGGTCTTCGCGGACATCGATGAGTTGTGCGCCCTGCGCCAGGAGCTCCTGGGCTTGTGCACTGGGAACTTCGCGGTGGGTGGTCGTCATGGTGTGCCCCTGTCGAGGTAGTGGTGAGGACAGCGACACTCTATCGTCGCATTCGCTGCCAAATGTACGGACAAAGAACGATGATCGCAACGGTTCGTCCAGAACGCCCGAACGCTCAGATCGACGTTGTCTGCGCCGATGGAAGACAGCCGGATTCCCAGTGGCGTTCAGCTGCTGTGTCTGAAGTAGGGTTTCATGGTCATGGCCCGAGACGTACACCGTAAGTGCAAACCGTCGGCAGAGCCGCTCGTCGACGTCGCGCCTCGCCCTTCGTCGATTTTCTTCGAGAGCCGGGCCTTTGCTGAGTTCGGCATGGTGGGACTGGCGGCAACCATGGCGGCCTACGTCGCTCCCCTCGGTCCACCGCGGACCGTACTGGTCTTGCCCGGCTTCGTCAGCGGCGATTCGGCCACCGTGGCATTGCGTCTCTTCCTTCGATCCATTGGTCACCGCCCGCATGGATGGGGTCTCGGTCTCAATGTCGGCGCGTCGCATCACATTGCCGAAGGGGTCGATCGCACCTTGCGCAACCTCTACCACGAGCACGGCGAGCCGGTCGACATCATCGGCTGGAGTGCAGGCGGCATTCTTGGTCGGGTGTTGGCCTCGCATCGCTCGGAAATGGTGCGCCAGGTGATCAGCCTCGGCTCACCGATCAACATGCAAAGCCACCAGACCAACATCGGGAACCTGCAAAAACTCGTCGCCCGATTCTTCCTCGAACCGCCACGACGCTTCGATCTCGATCGAGTCCCGGTGCCCTCGACCACCGTGTGGACTCGAACCGATGGCGTGGTGCCTGGCTTGGCTTGTCGGCAAACGATTCGCCGTCAGGCCGAGGTGGTCGAGGTGAAGGGCAGCCACATCGGCCTCGGGGCCAACGGTGCGGTCTTCTACCTTCTGGCTGACCGCTTGGCGCTACCTCGTGGTGACTGGCATCCGTTCGACCCCCCTGATCGTTTGCGGCGCCTCTACCCAACGATCGAAAACGAGCGCACCGGTCCCGCTGACGGGCTCGTTCCGCCAGGACCATTCCGACCCAAGGATCTCTGATGCAGCAGCTCACCCCACGCGAGACCGAGCTCATCGCCGCCGAAACTCGCCACAATCTCGGGCACCACTCGCTCTATGTCGAGCTCGAGCCGACCAAGGGCGCTCCCGAACTCACCTTCGATGCGCTTCGAGCGCTGGTCGATGAGCGGTTGCATCTCCTGCCCGGTTTTCGTCGCCGACTCCATCGTGTACCCCTACACCTCGACAGGCCGTGGTGGCTCGAAGACCCCGACTTCGACATCGACTACCACATCCGTCATCTGGCAGTTCCGAAGTCCGATGGCGACGACGAACTGCACAACTTGGTCGCCCGCCTCCATGAACGTCCGCTCGATCGGCGTCGCCCACTGTGGGAGATGTATCTGATCGAGCGATACGACGGGAACCCCGGGCTGTTCATCAAGGTGCATCACGTGCTGATCGATGGCGTGACCGGGCTCGACGTCCTCGCTCCGCTCCTGGCCGACCTGGCCGACATTGCCCCTGTACCCAAGCGGCGAACCGACCGCGTTCCGGCCGACTCCGATCTGTTGATCCGTGCTGGTTGGTCGATTGCTCGCAGCCCGTGGCGTATGGCCGAACTCGCCTTCGAGACCTCGCGCATGCTTCCACTCATCGGTCGTTTCAACGTCTTGGGCTCGCTGGCTCCGTGGACCTCTCCGAAGGGAGCGGTCGAACTTCCTGGCTCTGATCACCAGGCGCCGCGCACCTCGTTCAACCGAACGCTCGGCACCCACCGCAGAGTGGCGTTCACCACGCTGCCGATGGCCGATATCAAGAAAATCCACCGCCAACACGACGTTCGATTCAATGATGTGGTGTTGGCGTTGATCGCCGGAACCTTGCGCCATTGGCTCGTGCTCCACGACGAGCTGCCCACCGATCCGATCGTTGCCTTGACCCCGCTTCTGGTCGACTCGATCGACGAGCCGCTCGGCACGGCATTGGTCCCACTGGCAACGCATCGCCACGACCCAATCGAGCGGCTTCTCGAGATCAGCGCATCGATGGCTGAACTCACCGACGACATCCACGCTCGACCGGTCGAGGCGATTCAAGCCGTGTATCACGCATCACCAGCCGTCGCTGCGCTTGCCTCGCGGCTGATCGTTCGAACCGGTGCATTCACCCGGCTGATGCCGCCGTTCAACGTGTACGTCGTGAACGTTCCCGGCGGCAGCGAGCAGCAGTTCATCAACGGCTACCGACTGGCCCACCAGTATTCGATGTCGACGTTGGTCGATGGCACCGGACTCTCGGTCAGCGCGATGTCCAATGGCGACTCGGTCGATTTCAGTTTCGTTGCCGACCGTGAGCTCGTACCTGACCTTTCGGTCTTTGGCGATCGTCTCACCGTCGAACTCGACATTCTCGCCGGCCGGGTCGAAGCCTGAAGTATCAACCCTTGCCCTGAGGCGAAGGTCCCTTGACGCAACCCCGGGTTCATCGAGCACACTGGGCAGATGATTCGACTGGCGTGGATGCTTCTCGGGTGGCTCCTCGTGGTCATCGGCGGGATCGGCGTCGTCGTGCCTGGACTGCCGAGCACCGGTTTCTTCGTTCTCGCCGCCGGATGCTTCTCGAAGTCGAGCCCGCGATTCGAGCAGTGGATTCTCGACCTGCCCGGGGTCGGGCCGCTGGTCGCCGACTACCGCGGCGGGCTCGGCATGGCCCGATCGGTCAAGCTCCGCGCCAACCTCATGATGTGGCTTGCGATCGGTATCAGCGCCGGACTCGTGATCGACGTAGCGGCGATCAGGATCCTGGTCGTCGCCCTCGGGTGTATTGGGAGCTATTGGATCCTGCTTCGGATTCCGACCAAACAAACGGTCGTCGCTGCGGCCTGAATCAGATTCGTTCGAGGTCGCCCGGATCGAACAATGGCGTGATGCCTTGACCGAGCGTGTCGGCCTCCATCTGCTCACGGCTCGGGGCTCGGTGGCCAGCTGTTGCTGCTGCGACGATCTGCGGAAGTAGACGGGCGTCGCTCGTGGTGTTGAGGAACACCTGCTCATTGGCCAAGACGTAGGCGACGGCCCTGGCGAGCGCATCAGGATCGGTGATTGGCTCGTACCAGCTGAACTTGGGGCCATCGTGGTTGGGAGCCCAGCGCCCTTTCGCCAGCGCCTTGATGGTCTGGACCGCAACGGAACGCTCGGCGCAGGTAGTCAACAGCTGTTCGACATCGGCCCGATACGCAGGCTGTTCCATCATCGTGAAGTTGAACGGCAGGAGCACCGAGTCGAAGTCGAAGCGTTCGAGACTCGCCGAATGCATCGCCGGGATCCGTGTGCCGTGCCCGGTGACGCCGATGAAGCGCACCAAACCCTCGTCACGTGCCGCTGCGAGCGCTTCTACTGCACCACCCGGCCCGTGGGCGACGTCGAATTCGTCGGACTCGACCAAGTTGTGGAGCTGGACGAGGTCGATTTGATCGACGCCGAGTCGCTCGAGCGAACGTTCCAGCTCGGCGCGAGCGGCAGCGCCGCTGCGCTCACCTGTCTTGGTGGCGAGGAAGATCTCGGAACGATGAACGGCGAGCCAGGGGGCGAGCCGCAGCTCGGACTCGCCATAGGACGCTGCGGTATCGAAGTGGTTGATGCCGGCCTCGGCGACGGTGGCAATCGTGGCATCGGCGCGGGCCTGACTCATGCCACCCAGCGCCGCTGCGCCGAAGATGACTCGCGTGCTGCGATGGCCAGTGCGGCCGAAGTCGGCGAGGGGCAGCGAAGTGGTGGCGACGGAAGGACCGGTGCTGTTCATGAGGTTGAACATACTGCGCGTCGACGCCCCGGTCACAACACGGCCACGACACGGCCACGTGCGGTGCGAACCAGGGGTGCGCCTACAGTCTCGCCATGACCGACTCCACTCGCCCCGTCATGCTCGTCACCGGTGCCAGCCGCGGCATCGGCGCTGCCGTCGCCCGACAAGCCGCACGTGCCGGCTTCGACCTGTGCCTCGGGTACCGCAGCAATCACCAGGCCATGGCCGATGTCGTCGCCGACGCAGAGGCAGCGGGAGCAGCGGCGGTCAGCGTTGCTGGTGACATCGCCGACGAGGC